>JAHJFW010000046.1 GCA_018824765.1 Patescibacteria group bacterium | reverse complement strand
TTTGCCGGCGGTAGGGCTTTTGAGGCAATTGATCGCCGCGCCGATATTCGAGGGAGAGTCGGCAGGTTGGGCATGCGTGCGGTTCCGTTCGGCGTCGGTCGGGAGAAATTTGCAACTTTAGCAGGCCATGCCGGCAGGCAAAGGGCTGCAGCTGAAACGCGTGCTGTGGCAGCCAGAAAAGGTTTGAGCGCGGAAGATCAGCTGAAGTATTTGGAAGCGCAAAGCAAGTCGAGAAATGTGTATGAGCGTAATGCCGCGGCCAGTGGTAAGGCGCAATTGGCAACTTCCGGTTTTGGTATGAAAGGTTTGGTTAAGCGCGAAGAGGCCAAGCTGGCGGGGCGCAAGGATTTGAATGATGAACAGAAGAAGGTTTTGGCCCAGTCAATGGCCGAGCGCGAAGCCGCACAATTTATTAAAGCAGGTAAAACCGCCGCAGAAAGGACGGGCGATGATGCGGCTGTGGAAAAATTAAGCGAAGCGGTTAAGAAAAATCCGGCTTTGGCGGCTGATTGGAGCGAGCTGGGTGAAATCGCGACAGGCAGGGTTGAGGATGAGAAGGATTATCTCAAAACAAAATCATCAGCCGCTTTTCAGGATGCAGGCTCGGCCATGGCGATTATGCAAGCCGCCGGTGTATTTAATGAGGATGGTAGCGTGAATGAAAGTTCTAAGGGTCATGAGATCTTGAAAGAAAAGGGCGGCCGCCGTTGGGAGTATGTGCAGGAGCATTTAAAGCGTCCGATTGCAGAGAGGAAGAAGATGCTGAACGCGATGAAGTCAGGAGCTGGAGATGAACAGAAAAAGGCGGCTGATTCGGCGCGTTGGCGCGTTGCTTCAGGCAAGGAAGGAGTGTTTAGCGTCAATCTGGCGCAGGCCGCAGCTCCTCCTCCGCCTCCGAAGCCGGCCAAGGTGGAAGTTGCGGCGTCGCCGGGCAAGAAAGACCTTATCGCAGCAGCCCAAGCAAGAGCTGTAGCTGCGCCGCGTGGCAGTGACGTGGCGGTTGAGGCCAGAGGCGACATGGTCAAGTCTGGCGCGAGTTTGGCGGCTGCATTTCCAATGGCCGCCAGCGGAGTTTTTGATGATGATGAAAGCAGGGATGAATATAAGAAATTTGTCGGCAACATGAATGAGAATCTGGCCAAGGGAAATGCTGATGATTTGGGATGGTTGGAAAATTTTGATACCGACAGTTTGGCGGCAAATGCCGGCGGTTATAATGAAGCGCGGGCTGAAATGGTGGCCGGTTTGGATCCCAAGGCGATTCAGGCCGCTTATGCCACAGCTTTGTCTGCGGGCAATGAAGAAGCCAAGATTAAACTCGGTCATATAGTAAATGCTTTTGAAATAGAAACCCAGCGTCTTGATAAACAATTTAAGCAAGCCAATGTGGGAAGAGAAGATGCCATTGGAGCTTTAGTTAATCCGGGTTCTGAACAGTCTGCCGCAGTGATTAAGCAGATGGCTGCTGCAGGCATACAAAATCCCGAGCAGGTTCTAAAGGCGGCGGACAAGGGCTGGGACATGAGAAGCGATCTTGATTTCCGGGCAATGCGGAGCGGCGTTGCGAGAAGGACAGCGGCAGCAGGCAGGAGGGGCGCAGTCGCGGCAGGCGGCAAGGTTAAGGGTGTCGCAGTCGCGGCAGGCAAGGGCGTTGCCGCGGGTGCGGTTTTTGCGGGCCGCGAGGTTAAAGCGACAGGCCGCGAAGCAAAGGGCATGGTGCGGGAGTTTAGGGCTGAAAGAAAGGCGAAAGCGCAACAAAAATTTGAAACAAAACTGGAAGAGGCGGTGGTCAGAGCAGATGAAAAGAAGGCTCAAGCTGCGGCAAAAGCGGCTGAGAAACAAGCTAAAGCCGGAAAGAAAACATAAATATGCCGATTTCCAGACAGCCTTCGGCACAAAATAGCAATGAACCCGAAAAAAAAGTCGCAGCTGATGCCGCTTCCTCGGCTCCCGCTATTAATCAGGACGAAGTAGCGGAATCGGAAGAAGAAACCACAGAAGCGGTTGCTTTGTCACCGATGATGATTCGTTTTTTAATGTCGTCCTTTTATAAGGATGCCGTTAAGGCGCTGCAAACCGAATTTAATTTGAAAGAGGAAGATACTTTTTTCATCTGCGATCTGGAGCGCATGGTTATGGCAGGGGAAATTGATCTTGACGCTTTTTTACTGGCCTTGGAAGAAGAATTTGAGACCAAGCTGAGCGACGCCTTGCGCGACAAATTGTATGCAAAACTGCTGGCAGAGCATTTTGTCCCGTTGGGCGAGCTTGTTTCTCCGACAGCTGTTGAAGTTGCGCGGGGGGAAGGGTTGAAGCTAACGGAAATCCCGAGTTACCGCGTTTACACCAAACCGCTTTCGTATTCCGGCGCTGCGGCCGAAATCGCGAAGGCAATCGGTTTGAGTTTGATGAATGATATCGTGCGCCAGCGTATGCGCGATTTGGTTATCAGCCAAGTCAAAGGCATCCGCAAGGATTTCGAGGTGAAAGATTTATTGATGCGTAAAACCGAATTCGGCGGACTGGGCATGGATTCGGAATCCGCGGAAAAAGCATTGGCGGCAATCAGCGATATTTTGGGCAGGGCCGAAGTTCTGTCGGAAGAGGACTATGAAAAATGGCTGTCAAAGGAATCGGCTACCAAGTCTGAAAAAGCAGAGCTTGCCGCGGATGAAAAATTAAAGCAAACCGAAGAGGAAGAAGTCAGTTTGAAAACCGAAGTATCGGAAGCCTCAAAAAAAGCCATGACTGCTTTGGAAAAAGCCGTGGAAGAAACTTTTGCGCGCGTTGAATATCGGCCGCCGAGCGATTATCTCGTCAGGCGTTTGCGCAATGCCATCTCCTCCCGTTTGCGCGATGTGCGCAGCGCACTTGAATTCAAGCAGCTTTTAACGCGCGATTCAAAAGTCGGCGGCTTAAAATTAGATGATTCACAAGCTGACTTTATCGCCAAGCAGGTGGAGGCGAGTTATGCCGAGTTCCACGACGCGATTTTGCAGGAGGAAAAAAGCCGGCTTGAAAAGCAAATCGGCGAACAGGAGCGCAAGGTTGAGGACCGTAAAAAACGCGAGGCTGAAGAGCGCGCCAAATGGTTTGAGGAAAAATTAAGGTCGCGCAAAGCCGAAACAAAAAAAGGCGAAGCGGCATTCAAAGAAATGACAGAAGCTGGCCCGTCAGCGCAATTGATGCACAAAGAGAGGCGGGCGGAAAATGAGAAGTTCGGCCATTTGGTTCATCCGCCACAAGTCGGATCCACGCAAAGCGTGCCCGAGTTACAGCTCCCTTCAGACGCCGCACTTTCGGCGCAAACTCCATCAAGACAATCTGCGGCAACCGAAGCCGGTTCTTTTAAGGTGGCTGAAATGTCCAAGCCTGACATCAAGGTTTCCCATGCCACGGTTGAGTTGGCGCGCAAAACCGCCGCCGCGCGGCCGTCGCTTGACGGGATTAAATTCGAGGCTCCGCATTTGGTCGGTTTGTCCGGTGAATTGCAAAGCATGACGCTGGCGGAATTCAGGCGCTTGGCCAAGGATCCGCAAGAGGCGGTTGAGAAGATCAAGCAGAAAATCGAACTTTTATCCGCAGAATCTTTTGAAAAACGCATACAGGCCATTAAGGGCTATATGCAAAGCCCGTTGCAAAAAAAATATACTGAACTGGTAACGGAGAGTTTCAGGCAGGGCAGGCAGGTGCTTGATTTTGCAGAAGAACAAAAGAATGCCGGCAAAGATACGCTTACGCCCGAAGAAATCATGGCTATCATTCAACTCAATTCTGCGCTACACTTCTAGAGGAGTCCATAAAGTCAAAAAGTCCATCAAGTCCATCAAGTCTTGGAAAATCAACCCTATAACTTTACGGACTTTATAGACTTTACGGACTTTACGGACTAACCCCCACCCATGCCTGAAAAATTTATTGTCCCACAATTTATTGATAAGGAAGACCAGATTTTGGGGCCGATAACGGTTCGGCAATTTTTAATTTCTTTGGGAAGCGTATTTGTGATTTTTATCGAGTATAAGATTTTGACTTTCGGATATTTTATTTTTGTCGGTTTGCTGACCGCGGGCATAGGGGGATTATTTTCTTTTGTTAAGATTAACGGCCAGCCGTTTCACATTTTTTTCGTCAATTTTTTGCAAACCTCGATGCGGCCGAAACTACGGGTGTGGGATAAATCGCCTTTGGATGCCGAGTTGCGCGCATTTCTGAAACCGCACGTGGTAAAGGTGGTGCCCCCGCCACCGCGCAAAGAACGTCCACCTGCGACACGCTTGCGGGATTTGTCATTAGTGGTCAATACCGGCGGAGTCTATAAGCCGGAAGAAGAGTTATGAAAATCAAATTTACAATTTACAATTATCAATTATCAATGTCGGAAAGTTTGGAAATTGGAAATTGGAAATTGGAAATTTTTCCCCTCATTTGACTATGCCAAAGAATAAATCCACAGCTTCCAAGCCCGGCGTTCCCACGCAGAGGTATCTGGACATTGCCGAGATAAAAGAAGATATAGTCATCATGAAAGACGGGACTTTGCGCGCGGTGCTGTTGGTTTCCAGCATCAATTTTTCGCTTAAGTCCGTGGACGAGCAAAATGCGATCGTGCAGGCGTATATGCAATTCTTGAACGGCTTGAATTTTCCTATCCAAGTCGTAATCCAATCGCGTCATATCAACATAGACGATTACCTTGAAAAGTTGAAAGACGCCGAAAAGGAACAGAAAAACGATTTATTGCGCAGGCAGATCACGGATTACGTGGATTATGTCAAGCAGTTGGTGGAGCTGGGTGAAATCATGCAAAAGCGTTTCTATGTGGTGCTTCCGCTGAATCCCGGCGCCGAGCAGGTGCAGAAAGGATTTTTCGCGCGCATCGGAGAAATTTTGACGCCGTCAATCGCCATAAGGCTGTCAGAGGGGCGTTTCAGGAAAAATAAGGAATTGTTGATGATGCGGGTCAACCAAGTCGCGTCCGGTCTGCAGTCAATGTCGCTCAATGCCGTTATGCTCGATACACAGAGCCTTATAGAATTGTATTACACTGTGTATAATCCGGAAATTTTTGAAGCGCAAAGGATGACGGATGTGGAGAAATTACAATTGGAAGATTAGATATGAAAATCAAATTTAAAATTTTTAATTTACAATATTCAATTTCGGAAAGTTTGAAAATTGGTAATTGTAAATTGGAAATTTTTCCCCTCATTTAATTATGGCCATTGAAATCAAACCGAAAAAAGAATTTAAGCCCGAGGTTTTGACTGCGGGCGG
>JAHJFW010000045.1 GCA_018824765.1 Patescibacteria group bacterium | reverse complement strand
TACGTCTAAAATCGTATATTCCTGTTTTCCGGCCGGTGTCGTCACTTCAATATTCTCTCCTTTACTGTGGCCTAAAAATGCGCCGCCCAAAGGCGACTCATTCGAAATCAGCCCTTCCGTTGGATCAGCTTCATTGGACCCGACTATCTTATAAGTTTTGGTTTTCCCGTTAATCTCAACTTTCAATGTCGAGCCCACTCTGGCCACGCTTGAACCCCCCTCTTCTATAATAGAGTAATTTTTTAAAATACTTTCAATCTCCCTAATCCTTCCTCCAATAAAAGCCATTTCATCTTTAGCGTCATGGTATTCAGCATTTTCTGACAGATCACCCAAAGCCTTTGCCGTCTCAATCTTAGCCGCAGCTTCATGGCGTTTGACGGTTTTCAAATCCGTCAACTCGGCTTTGAGTTTTTCCAAACCCTCATTAGAGAGGTAGTGCAGTTTGTCGGCCATATTAAAAAAATTCAAATATTCAATTTACAATAATCAATAAACAATTTCGGTAAGTTTTATAACTTTAAATAAAACCCGCAACTGTCAAGAATTAAATACGCGCCTAGAATTGCGCGCCGCTTATTAATAACAGGCTATACCAAGGCGGTAAGCTATGTCAAATGACTTTACGTACTTGATGGAATCCGCAGCCTTTCTACTTCCTCCCCTTCAACCAAGCATCCAAAACTTCGCGTGCAACGGGAACTGCGGTGCTTGATCCTTCAACGCCTTCTTCTAGCAAAACCGTTACAACGATTTCGGGATTCTCAAACGGGGCGAAAGCCGTGAACCACGCATGGTTCGGCCGGTCGCTGCGCCATTGGGCTGTTCCGGTTTTTCCGGCGACAGGCACTGGAAATCCTGCCAAAGCGCGACCGGAACCGTAAATTACGGTGTCTCTCATTCCCAAACGCACGGTTTTAATTGTCTCTGACGATGCTATCTCGTCGCCTTTCATCTCCTCCGGATTTTTTGTAAGTGCAAAATGCGGCCGGATACGAAAACCGCCGTTTGCAACTTCTGCAGTGAATAAAGCCACCTGCAAAGGCGTTACCAGCAAATCTCCCTGTCCGATTGACAGGTTGTACGTATCGCCGATAAACCAATCCTCGCCCTTTGTTTTTTTCTTCCATTCTTGCGAGGGCACAAAACCGGACAGTTCGCCAAAAACATCCAAACCTGTTTTGTCGCCCAAGCCGAAGTTACGCATCCATTTGGTCAGGCGATCAACGCCCAATCCCACAAAGTTGTTATAACCGCCGCCGATATAATAAAAAAACGTGTTGACAGACCATGCAATGGCGCTGCGCACATTCACCGAGCCATGGCCGCCTGCTTTCCAGTCAGGAAAAAACCATGGCCCGATTTGCAAACCGCCGACAGAATGGACCGTGGTTTGCGGCGTAATGACGCCTTCGGCCAAGGCTGCAGTCGCGATGACCGGCTTGGCGGTTGAACCCGAAGGATAAATTCCGGACCATGCGCGCGGTAAAAGCGGATTGTCCGGATTATCGAGCAGCGCCAGATATGCTGAAGAAGAAACCGCTCCGGAAAAAATATTGTTGTCATAAGCCGGCCAAGAAACTGCCGCCAGGATTTCCCCGTTTTGTGGATTCATCGCGATCACCGCTCCTCTCTTCAAATCATCTTTTTCCATCTCTTTACGCAAAGCCATTTCAGCCGCTTGCTGCAAATCCGCATCAATCGTAAGCATCAAATCACGCCCGTCCACAGCATCCTTTTCCCCGACCACGGCTGTGATATGGTGGCGCGCATCAACCTCGTATAGACGCTCTCCCGGCTGTCCCCGCAAAATACTTTCATACGAATCCTCGACTCCGGTTTTTCCGATGGTATCGATCTGCCGGTAGCCCTCCGCACGTTTTTCATCCAATTCTTCAACTGTAATCGCGCCGACATAGCCTAAAATATGCGACAAGGACATAAATTGCGGTGAAGTCGCATATCGCCGCTTACTGCCCACGGCAACTTCTATCCCCGCCTCCTGCGCCGCCAATATTTTAACAGTAATAGCGCGGTCATAAGGCACATCGCGCTTTAACACCACGCTCTCGTCCGGATCGGTTGAAGAGGCAAAAATCCGCTCCATATCGGCGATTTGCAAATTCAATGTTTTACCCAGTTTAACCAGCACTTCCGCTCTGGTTGCAGCATCTTGCGGCAACAGGCGCTCTACGGCGCGTACATCGAAAGACGGCATGTTTTCGGCCAAGATTTGACCGTTGCGGTCATAGATCACGCCTCTCTTCGGCAGAATCACCTGGCTCCTTATACGGTTACTTTCGGCCAAGGCGCGGTACTCACTCCCCTTCACCACTTGCATCCAGTACGCTCTGGAAAATAAAACCGCGAAGACAATAAATAAAATCAAAAAAATACCGATAAACCTTTTGCGCGGTATGGCGCGTCCAAGATATAAAGGCTGTTCTTTAACATGGCTGATATCATTTTCATACATCACCTCGTGCGAGATCATTGCTGGCGAATCGATTGGAACACTGTGGCCCAATCCTCCGTCGTCGTGCCATTGGAAAGGATCGTTAGCCGTCATAAGTGTTGAAACGCGCTACGCCGACTGAAAAACGTCGCGTAAAAAAAGCGAGCAGTAAAAAAATCGTGCACATAAATAAGGCGTCCCAAACCATAGTAACCAACAAGGAGTTAAACGGTTGGATAAAAATCTGCGTTTTAAACAATAATCGGCTAAAAAAAGACATTGCCGCCAGCCATATATATGACATGATCCTAGCCGCTAATAACAATGCAACAGCCGAATACACTGAACGGTTGGTCAACACTTTTTCGGCGATGATAGCGACTGCGGAAACCACAAGCATCTGTTCGGCAAAAGCTAAAAATCCCGCGCCCACTGTAAAGAGGTCGATCATCAGGCCCGAGACCGCGGCAAATACAAGGGCTGCATCACTGCGGTTTATCGCCACCCCTAAAACGCATAAAATCAAAACCGGCTGGACTCCGCGAAAAGGTTCGGGCAAAAGCGAAAAAAAAGTTACCTGCAACAATCCTGTAAGCAAGGCGGCAACGATCACCAATATCCATCGCGAACGTGTCATATTAAGCGAAAAAATAAATTCCAAATTCCAAATTCCAAGCACCTAACAAATTCCAATTAAAAAAATCCAAAACATTTCGGACATTCGAATTTGAAATTTTGGTCATTGTTTGGGATTTGGCTTTTGGGATTTGGAATTTCATATATTATCAGTGTTCCGGCCGTAAAACCGAGGGCAATAAAACCATTACGATGCTCAAACGCTCCGGTTTAACCAATGATTCAAGCGAAGCGCTTTTAAACGGGTCAGTCGCCTTGCCTTCCACTTCGTTGATTATGCCAACGATCAGATTGGCCGGAATCTTATCCTCCGTCCCTGCGGTTACAACAACGTCGTCGCGCTTCAAGTCCGCGGACTGCGGAACCAATGTCAGGCGTGCCACGCCGTTGCCGCGGCCTTCAACCAGACCGAACAGTTCTTTTCCGCCTAATGCGGAGGCGGCGATCCGACTGGTTTCATCCGATATCAACGTTATAGTTGCTACGCGCTCACGCAAACCCGTAACTTTGCCAACCAGTATCCCGTCTCCGATGACCACGGCCATGCCGGTTTCAACGCCGTCCCTTGATCCTCGATCAATCATCACTGTCGCGCTCATGGGATCAGTGCTTTGCGCGATAATTCGCGCCGGCAAATTGTCATATCCGGTATCGTTTTGAAATTTGATCAAAGCTTGCAGAGACCTGTTCTCCTCTTCCAATGATCTTAGCCGCACATAATCCACGATGAGCGACGCCATACGCGCTTCAAGTTCGGAATTTCTCTCTTTTAAAACTTTCGCTTCGGGCGAGCCCAAAAGAGCGTTGCGCGCCGAATCGCCAAGCGATGCCATTCCGCGCGCGACCGGCAAAAACATAACACGCAAACCGCCTTCCAGCGGATCCAAAATTCTGGCTATCTGCAAAACAGCGATAAGCGCGGTTACAACAAGCGTGGTAATGATTGCCTTTGAACGAAAATTCATAACTCAATAAATGGTATGCCTACCTGCCGCCTGCCTGCCGCCTGCCTGCCGGTAGGCAGGGTAGGCAGGATAGGCATGGCGAAAATACGAATGGGGGGATAAAAGTTCTCAGTGCTCAATTCCCAGTGATTATATAAGAGAATGGCTCCGAATCATCTACTATTCTCTAATTCCCTCCAAAGGCGGGCAGGCGCGCGAATTAGAGAATAGTAATAGTCTTACTCAGCCTAGATTCCAGATTCTAATTCCTAGATTCTTATTTCCAGCCTAGATTCCAGATTCTAATTCCTAGATTCTTATTTCCAGCCTAGATTCCAGATTCTAATTCCTAGATTCTTATTTTCAGCGCATAATATCCGTTGCTGGAAAAGCCACATCTTTCAGCAAACGCCTGTCCTCCAATAAAATTCCTGTTCCTTTGGCCACTGCCGTCAAGGGTTCGTCAGCTATACGTACTGTCAAACCCGTGCCTTCAGCTATTGCTTTGTCCAAATTTTTCAAAAGCGCGCCACCGCCGGCCAAGATAATTCCTCTACGATAAATATCAGCCACAAGTTCTGGCGGTGTGATTTCCAAAATTGATTTAATGTGTTCGATAATGGCTTTGACGGATCTGGCCAAAGCTTCTCTGATCTGTTCATCATTAACCAAAATTTCGCGCGGCAAACCTGAAAGCAGATCACGTCCGCGCATCGCAACTTCAGATGTTTCGTCCGATGACATTGCCGAACCGGCATCAATTTTAATTTCCTCCGCCACCCGTTCCCCTAACAGTAGGTTGAACACATCTCTGGCATATTGCATTATGTTGCGGTTCATTTCGTCTCCGGCAATCGGAATAGATTTTGCGGTTACTACGCCGTTCAGAGAAATTACGGCGATCTCTGTCGTACCGCCACCGATATCGATAATCATATTGCCGATCGGTTCGGAAATCGGCAACCCGACTCCAATTGCCGCGGCCATGGGTTCCTCAATAATATGCACCTCAAGGGCTCCGGCTGCCAGCACTGCATCACCCACGGCTTTTCTTTCCACTTCCGTAACATCCAACGGCACGCCTATCACCACCCTAGGGCGCGGCATAAAAGCTGTATTTTCACGATGCACTTTTTCGAAAAAATACCTTAACATTTTTTCAGTTACTTCAAAGTCCGCGATAATTCCGCGATTCAACGGCCTGGTAACCAAAATATGCGGTGGCGTTTTGCCAAGCATAGCCTTGGCTTCGTGGCCAACTGCCAAAAGCCGGCCATTGCGCGTATTTACGGCGACAAACGACGGTTCATTGATAGCAATGCCCTTGCCCTTGGTATATATCAAAGTATTGGCCGTTCCGAGATCAACCCCTAAATCTTTTGAAAAAAATTTTGCCAAAGCGGCTATCATATCGCACGTATCTTAGACACGCGGAAGCGATAACGGCAAGAGTGGAAATAGTTTTTTAATCCTGGCCACAATGAACCAAAAAAGTACTCAAACCCGTCTGGATTCTTCTTTGACCAGGAAAAAATATTCGGTTGCCGCCAATACCAAAATGATTAACGGCAGATACCACCACTTAAAACCGCCTTGGGCTGAAAGCGCCAGTGAAATAATTGCCGCGATTGACAGTGCGATAGCATGTCGGAAAGATCTTCGCACCTCGCGGATTTTCACCTCCTGCCTACGTAAAATTTTAACTCGATATACCACACCCAATAAAGTCAGCGTGCCGGCCAAACCCATAAAAAGGGTCAGATAAAAAATCAGAAAACCCGGCACTCCGGCTTCGTATGGATTCGTGCTTATCAATACGCCTGTCCAAGCGATCCATGACAGAACCGTGGCCAGAGCCATAAACAGAAGATACATGCGAAAGGTCATACTGCAACAATAAACAATAAGCG
>JAHJFW010000044.1 GCA_018824765.1 Patescibacteria group bacterium | reverse complement strand
TCTCTAGAATCTCGCCGCTTGCCTCCGGAGACAGATCGTAGGCGATGCGCTCGTCCACGAATTTTCCGGTGAACAGGATGTTTCCGCGCACGACAACGCTATCTTTTAGAGCCATCATCAAATCCCGCGGCGGGATGAGCGCGAAGAACATTTCCGTGTCGAACAGTTTCAACCGATACCCTTCAGTCAGCATTTCCGCCAAGAACGCATGGACTCCTTCAAGAGCCGGATGCGTGGTACGGGAGCTTGGCGGAGCTCCCGTTTCATCATTTCGCAGCATCAGTGCTCCTTGTTGCGCGAAGGGTGTTTATAAAGAAAGGAACAGGCCGAGCATTGCAGAAAAATCGTTTTCCGTCAAGTTGCGCTGGCAGACCGCTAATACTTTTCCAGCCGTTTATTGCTGGTTTTTAAGAAAAAAAGAGGGAACGCGTCCCTCTTGAATTGCTTGGCGGAATGGGTTTGTTTTATCCGCTCGCCTTGAGCAGTTTTTGGATCGTGGCGTCGGTCAGCTCGCCGCTCGCGCTTTCAGGTTTTACGCGGAAATCTTCGCCCTGCGTAATGGTTACGCCCGGCAGAGTGGCTGCGGTTTCAGCGTCCTTTTTCAGCGCGTCTTTGTCGATGAAGGTTTTGTTGCACGCGAATTGTGCGTAATGATCGGTTCCCTCGATCGCCTTCAGGAGCGCAGCTTCATCTTCGATTTCGACTTTGGGAGGAGTTGTCCTCCACTTCATTTCTCCGGTCGGCAGTTTGATCAGTTTGGTTTTGCCGCCGTTTGTCAGCTCTTGCCGACGCGCTTCGGCAAAGGCGCGCAGGGCGTTGAACATTCCCTGCATGCTAGCCTGTAGCGGCCCGATGAGCTCGCCCCCGGACTGGCGGATGCGGGCTACTTCGATGTCCGTCCTGCCGGCAATGCCCTCGGCTTCGCGTTGGGTTTCGCCGAGTTTCGCCAGCATGTCCGCCGCCTCTTCAATGGTTTGCGGGATCGGAAATTCCGTTATCTTCATCACGATGCCCGGTTTCGCAGTCTTCTTTTTTGCCATTGGCATTTCTCCTGTAATGAACAAGCCGCCAAATTAACGGCGGCCGTATCGTGACATAAAAAGCAGTGCGTGTCAACCGACTCGACTACAGTATTTACGACTTTTTTTAAGCCTTCCCGGCACTTCCGAAAAGCCTCATTTTTCTCATTGCAACTTCGCGCATAAGGATATTCGAGGGTTCAAGCAGTTTGCGCGGATCAATTACTTTTGGGAGATCGTGCAATGCTTCGCGCATGCCGGCTGTAAAAGCCAAGCGCAGGTCAGTGTCAATGTTGATTTTGGCTACGCCGTTTTTGATGGCGGCCTTGATGTCTTGATCCATGACTCCGCGGGCTTCACCCAGTTTCGCTCCGTATTTCTCAGCCATAGTTTTAAGATCTTCCCGAACGCCGGAAGCGCCATGGAGTACGATCGGGAGAGCTACCAGCTTGGCGATTTTTTTCAAACGCCCGATATCCAAGTGTGTTTTGCCTTTGAATTTATACGCGCCGTGCGAAGTGCCGATGGCGATTGCTAATGAGTCGCATTTCGTGTCTTTTGCAAAGCGCACGGCTTCCTCGGGGTTTGTCAGCGCCGCATCTTTTTCTTTTACGCTTATCAGATCTTCGATTCCGGCCAAAGCTCCGATTTCAGCTTCGACTGAAACGCCTTTAGGATGCGCGAGGGCAACGACTTTTTTTGTGATCGCGACATTCTTCAAATAGGGGAGCGCTGAACCGTCAATCATGATGGAATTGTATCCATTGGCCAGCGCAAGTTTTACGTAGCGCAGGTCTTTTCCATGGTCGAGATGCATGACCACCGGAATTTTTCCTTTGGCTGCTACGCGAATCATTGCCGCCAGGTATTCTATCCCCGCATATTCAATCGCGCCTTCCGACGTTTGGATGATGACCGGAGAGCGTATTTTTTCCGCAGCCGACATGACTGCTTTCAGGATTTCAAGATTGTTTACATTAAATGCCGGAACGGCATAGCGCTTGGCGCGCGCCGCAGTTAGGATTTTTTTTGCAGAAATAAGCATAGGATTTATACGCCCACTATGGCCGGAGCGTGTTTGACTATCTTGGGCTTGATGCGTGGAAATTTTTTAAGGACTTTGCGTATCTCGCTTGTCGTGAGCAGGCCTTTTTGCGGACCATAATGCTGGATGACGCTCCAACTGTTGGTCGTTCCCCAACGGAGCGCCTCGTCCATGGGTTTGCCCAAAAGTATTGCCGCAGTCATGCCTATGGCAAAGCTGTCGCCGGCGCCGGTTTTTTCCAGCGGATTTACCGGAAAGACCGGCATATGGCAATGATGGGTTCCGTTATAGCTTTCAGCGCCGTTTTTTCCGTCAGTAATGACAACGATTTTTGCGCCCAAGTGCAAGAAACGCTCTAACATGTTCAGAGTCGTACGATCACCATTAGGCAAAAGATGATGCGCCTCGTCTTTGTTCAGGATGAATAAGTCGCTGTGGGCGATCAAGCCGCTGATTGGTTTCAAACCGCCGAGGACGTGGGTGGTGCCGGGTTGAAAAGCGAAAAAAGTATTAGTATGCGCTTTCAAGTGTTTGAGTAACATTTTGTTGAATGACGCGTAATTTTTCCCCATGGCAGTGTAGTAAATACAGCGCGCGTTTGCGAGTTTTGGAAGCCGGTATTTTCTTGGTTGGAAATATACGAACTGCGTGCGTTCGCCTGAATAACCAAGAATTGTCGCTTCGCTGGTCGGGTGGGCGGGGTCGGTTTGAAGATACCGGCTGTCTACTCGATCCTTAACCAGCGCTTCTCGTGAAAGTTCGCCGGCAACATCTTCTCCAATCCAGCTGACCAGCGCGGATTTGAGACCAAGTCGGGATGCGCCGACAGCCGCGTTACTCGCATTGCCGGCAGCCGGCACTTTGACTACTTTGGCGACCGCGATTTTTTCAGCGTACTCGAAACAAAGAAGGTTACGCTCTTTATCGAGCAGACAGCTCTCGCCGTCTTCTTTTATCATGTAAAAAACATCTCTAAGAGATTCGCCGATAGCTATCAGGTCGAAAGTTTGTTTTCTTGACGGTTTTGTCATAGTTTAAAATGTTCGCTTAATTTTTCGCGCAAGTCGGACAGACTTTTTAATTCATTGGTTGCGGCTTTGTAGTCAGCCTCTTCGGATATGTTTTGAGCTCCTTTATTATACAGTTGCGAAACTTTTTCAGCCCTGCGTTTTTCCAATGCGCCGAGCACTTGGTCCAGATCAGCCGGAGGTTTTGAATCATTTTTGAGCGCTTCTACGGCTTCTTGCAGAACTTCGCGATGCAGTGAGTTGCCCAGCAGGAAATTTTCGAGCTTTTCGATTTCTGCGGGCACAAAATTTTCTTTTTCCATATACGAATACAAAGTCTGTTCGCTGCGTGGTCGTTGCAATTTATTGAGCCTCATTTTGATTGTTTGCGCATCCATACCGAGTAGCCGGATTTCATTTTCCAAGGCTCGTGAAAGCCGCTTTATGCTGTCGCGTTTTATTTCAAATTCGCGAACCGCGTCTGGTAAAAGTGTGCGCTCGTCTTTTGCGCGCTCAAGCGGAGCTCTGCCGACCGACTTTTTTTCAGTATCGGCCAGCTCCCCCTTGTTTATTTCTTGTCGTGGCATTTCATTGTGCATATTGCGAGGGCTAAGCTGCGGGACTTTTTCGCTTTAAGACTTTTTGCACCGCATGAACGATTGCGGACACGCCCATGCCGAATTTTTCAACAAGCTCATTAGGTTCTCCGGATTCTCCGAACGCGTTGGGCACGCCGATGAATTCCATGGGTACAGGATATGTTTTTGCGAGATATTCTGCAATCGCTCCGCCGAGTCCGCCGGTGATTTGATGTTCCTCAACCGTTACGATGGCGCGGTATTTTTTTGCGGCCGCAAGCAGGGCTTTTTCATCGAGCGGTTTGATAGTGTGTGAGTTGATGACTGCGCATTCCACGCCTTCTGCCGCAAGTTCATCCGCCGCTTTGAGCGCGTTATACAGGAGCGGCCCGCAGGCAATAATCGCAACATCGCGTCCGTTTCTGAAGGTTTCGGCTTTTCCGATTTTGAAAGGCGATTTTTTCGTGGTGAAGACAGGCGTTTTCTCGCGGGCGTAACGGACGTAGAATGGGCCGTTCGCTTTAGCCACGGCCATGGTCGCCTTTTTCGCTTCAATGACATCGCACGGCGCAATGATCGTGATGTTCGGGATAGGACGCATAATGGCTATATCTTCAATCGCCTGGTGCGTGGCGCCATCAGGCCCAACGGAAACGCCCGCATGGCTGCCGATAATTTTGACATTCGTGTCGTTTAGGCAAATGTTGGTGCGGATTTGTTCCCATGCGCGCCCCGGACAAAACATGGCATATGATGTGATGAAGGGGATTTTTCCGGCCATGGCCAAGCCGGCCCCGAGTGAGGCGAGGAGCTGTTCATGGATGCCCATCTGGATAAAGCGGCCAGGAAACCGTTTTTTGAAATCCATGTTCCGAGTCGAGTCTGTCAGGTCCGCGCACAGGACGACGATGTTGGGATTTTTTTCAGCGGCTGCAACGATTCCGGCGCCATACCCGTTGCGCGTCGCTTCTTGCTTGATGTCCGGATGAAACAGCTTATTGGCCAGTTTCGCCTCTTTTGCGGTTGTGAATTTTTTTAGAGCTGTCATATTATTTTTTGGCGTGATCGGCCTTTAATTTCAATTCGATGGCGTGCAATTCAGCAAGCGCCTTTTCAGCCTCACCGGGTTTGAACGGCTGCGAGTGCCAGAGGTAGTTGTTCTCCATATATGAAACGCCGCGTCCCGGAATGGTATGGGCAATAATGCAGATTGGCCGCTGGTGGATTTTTTTCGCCTCTTCCAAGGCGCGCGCGACATCAGCGATGTCGTTGCCGTTGCATTCTATTACATGCCAGTTGAAAGCCTCGTATTTTGCGCGGAGCGGCTCAAGGGGCATGATGTCTTCTGTGTCGCCGTCAATCTGGATATTGTTTCGGTCTATGATGCAGATAAGGTTGTCGAGGCGGTATTTTCCGGCGAACATCATAGCCTCCCAAATGATGCCGGCCTCATGCTCGCCGTCGGAGGTGGCGCAATATACGCGCCATTTTTTCTTGTCCATTTTCGCGGCATAAGCCATGCCCGCGGCTTGCGGCAAGCCTTCCCCGAGCGGGCCGCTGGTTGATTCCGCGCCCGGAAGCCGAGTGCGTTCGGGATGACCTTGCAGACGCGTGCCGAGTTTCCGGAGTGTTGAGAGTTCTGAGACTGGAAAATATCCGGCTTCCGCCATGGCGGCATAACGGACGGGGCAGATATGGCCGTTGGACAATATAAGACGATCGCGGTTTTCCCATTCAGGATTTTTCGGGTCGTGCCGCAGTTCATGGAAATACAGGACAGCGAAGATGTCTGCCATGCCGAGCGAGCCGCCCTGATGGCCGCTTTTTGCGGTTGCTACCATGCGTATGACATGTTCGCGCAATTTATTGGCAATCAGCTCAAGCTGTTTTACTTTATTTTCGTGTAGATGTGGCATAGTTTTGCAAAAGTTCTCAGTACACAGTTCTCAGTACTCAGTTAGGATGAAATAAGCTTAGCGATGAAAGCGGCGGAGGATGATGCGGACGAGGCGCCAGCCGAGCCAGAGGAGAAGGCCGCTGATGAGGGCGATTGGAATAAGGAGTCCGATAACCGCGATGACCAGTCGGATCAGAAAATCCACAAGCGTTTGCAAACCGGCGACTAAATCGCGCAAAGCTTGGCGCGTGACTTCAAGCGGCCGCCAAGTTTTAGTCGGCAATTCCACGCGCGTTTCTTCTGTCAGTGAGATAGAGATAGTTGCCAAATCGGTTTGGTTTTCAAGATAACGTTTTCGGCCTTCAAGGCGTTCGATGCGTCCGCGGACTTGCGCTAACTGTTGCGTTACAGCCAAGACCTCTTCAATGCTCCCGGATTTTTTCAGGATTTCCAGATATGAAGTTTCTTCGGCGCGCGCATTGCGCAAATCAGCCTCAAGATCGACGAACTCGGCGGTTACATCTTGGCCGTGCACGCTTTCATGCAAAGTTAAGACGCCAACCTGCTTGAGTTCGCTAAGAGTTGTCTCAAAGACGTCTGCCGGCACGCGGATTGTGACATACGCTGTGCGCGGACCGGTGCCGGGATCTG
>JAHJFW010000043.1 GCA_018824765.1 Patescibacteria group bacterium | reverse complement strand
CGATAGGCGATAAAAAAATAAAGATGATTACCGGCAGGGGACGGCGGTCCGTACAGGTTGAAGATGTATTGCCAAAGAGAAAGAAGAATGGTAATTTTTCATCTGCCGCGAGCGGAATCAAACGTCCGCGGAAAGAGTTTTAAGAAAAGAGTGTATGCGCGAGTGGTGAAACTGGTAGACACACCAGCTTGAGGGGCTGGGGCCCGCAAGGGTGTGGAGGTTCGAGTCCTCTCTCGCGCACCATCATAAAAACTCCCATTCGGGAGTTTTTATGATGGTGTCGAATAAAAAAAAGACCGACGGATCGGTCTTGTGATGGAATCTTTTGTAGGAGGGTTGAAAAAGAGCCGGGCTTTATGCCGAATCCAGGAGCCAGAGCTGATCCTGAATATGTTTCGGCAAAGGCCCTCCCCACCGCTTCTCCATCTCTTGCTCGCGCAAAACGCGAAGGAGTAATGCCGTGCGAACGTGCATGCCGTTGCGCTCCTGCCTCCAGATCATGACGCGCGGATCTTTGTCGCAGGAAACGCTTAGCTCCTCTCTTCGCGGCAGTGGATGCATGACAATGCTGTGCGGTTTCAGGATTTTCAGGTGCCGCTCGGTGAAGCAGAACTTGGAGAAATCGACTCCGGCGGATTCGCCGCGCGTGTCATGCTCGTCCTGAATGCGGGTCATGTACACGGCGTCAGCTTCTGCAACCGCTTGGTCGAAGTTATCGGTTACCGCGTACCGGATTTCGTGTTCCTGAAGGAAGTCTAGGACATCCTTCTCCATGGCGAATGGGGGAGGCGAAACCAGAAGCAACTTCACGCCCGTGTAATGCTGCATGAATCTGGCGAGCGAACGCACTGTGCGTCCGCGCTTGAGATCGCCTACCAAAGCGATGGTTTTGCCGTCTATACCTCCGCGTTCCTTGAAGGAACGCCTCAAAGTATAGTCGTCCAGACACGCCTGCGTTGGGTGTTCGTCCGGACCAGAACCGCCGTTGATGATGGGTATTGGCCGGCCAGCGGAATCCATGTGTTCTGCGGCTTTTGCCGCAAGCCCCTTGTCATTCACGCGCATGATGATGACGTCAGCGTATGAAGAGAATGTTCGGATTGAATCCAGAGAGGCTTCCCCCTTGACTTCCGAGGAGACTCGCGGATCACGGATGTCCAGGGTGTCCATTCCCAGATTTTGGGCAGCCGCAACGAACGAGCCCCATGTTCGGGAAGAGCTCTGCAGAAAGTACAGTATGGCGCGGCGGTGCGGGAATTGGGCCCTTAGCCAAAGCGCGCCATCTCTCGTGCCGCGCTTTTTGCGAATACGGTTGGTCAGCGCGTACAGCCGATCCAGCGTATGTCGGTCGAACTGGTCCGCTCGGAGAATATGGCGAAAACGCATCGTCTCCTCCTTCCGCTGATTTTTCAACGTGCCGCGCGAATCTTATCAGATGGACTATCGGAGTCAATGGATTTAATAAAAAATCCGTCCCTTAGAGTTGGAACGGATATCAGTGCCTGCGGCCTTTGGTTGGAGGCGGCTTGCAATGCCTTGTTGTGCGGGGTTTGCCTTGCTTGCCAATGATCGTCGGAACCCGCGGTGATGCGGGAACCGGCGTTGTGCCGGTTTTTTGCGGCGGTGGGCGCATTAGGCGATCTTTCGTGTATTTTTCCCTCAACTCTCGACGCAGATTGTTGAATTCTTCCATTACTTCGTCGAGGGCAAGGAGGATTTCGGCCATGCTTTCGAGTTTTTGGTCGAGCAGTATTTGGGCAATACCCATCAACGTCTTTGAAATGCGGGCTCGATGGAGGTCCCGCTCACGGTCTTTTTCATCCATGACGGGTCCCCTTTTGGGAAAGGTTCAGACCGCGACCTTACGTAAGAATGGCGGAATTGTCAATGGATGAAGATGACTCCCACATTCCTTTTTTCATTCAATGTTTTCTTGAATTATCAAAAAAAGCCCGATCGGGCTTTTTTTGATAATGGTGGACGCTGCAGGATTCGAACCTGCGGCCTTCTCGGTGTAAACGAGACGCTCTAACCAACTGAGCTAAGCGTCCTGAATGGAGTTCCGGCAAACTTTAATCAAAAAATTGGATTTAGTCCATAGGTCATTTGAGCCAATATCAAAAATACACAAATTAGAACATCACCATAAATGGATCTACGCAAATTATCAAAAAAAGCCCGATCGGGCTTTTTTTGATAATTTTGTTTTCTCGGATTCATTTTTTTTTAGTGGCCTCCCTTTATCTTTCAAGGGTTGTGGAGTAGGCTTTATTAATGCAAGTCATTTTAATCCACGGCTATTTGGGATTTCCGGAGAACAATTGGTTTCCGTGGCTAAAGACCGAACTGCTTAGCCGTGGATATGAGGTCACAATTCCGAGTATGCCGAACCCGGCGTTGCCGGTTGAGGAAGAATGGGTGGAAAAATTAAAAACCTTGATACATGATCCGGAAAGCACAATTTTAGTCGGGCATTCCTTAGGCTGCGCCGCAATATTGCACTATTTGCAAAATTATAAGGATCCGCAATTTCAGGGGATAGTCTTGGTAGCAGGTTTTGGACGCGAGTTTTTGAAATTGGAAAAATTTTTCGGTTGGTTCAAACAGCCCTTGGATTTTTCAAAAATAAAAAAGGCGGCGAAAAAATGGATCTGCATCCATTCTAAAAATGACCGCTTGGTGCCTTTTGCAGAAGGGGAGTGGTTGAGTAAAAAAATAGGCGCTGAATTCGTGGTGCAAAATAACGGACATTTTTTGAAACAGGAAGGCGTTATTGAACTGCCGGCGGTTTTAGAAGCGATTGAGTCATTTTGATTAAAATTAAAATTCACAGAAATGCGCCGATCGTCGCATTACGGTGAGTCTGTTAAAACAAACGATGCACCAAAAGTTTTGGAGTTAATTTTTTGCGGTTGGCTTGTAGCGGTGATATAATATTTGCCTATGACGATATTTTTACGCATCTTGATCGGTGCGGCATTGGTTGCCGCCGGCGCTTTCATAGTTATCAAAACCAGGACAATACTCGGTTTTTTTGGGACTATAGATTGGGCTGAAGCAAAATTGGGCGGAGGCGGTTCAAATTTACTTTATAAATTAATCGGCATTGTGGTAATTTTAATCGGGTTTTTAGCCGCCACCAATCTTTGGAATGCGTTTTTAAATGCGACATTAGGTTCATTGTTTGGTTTCGGACGATAGTATGTTCATTTGCAGCGGGACGGAATTGATTAACCCCTCCAAGTTGCTTTTGAAGGCGGGTTTGAAAGAGGGTGAATACGTAGCTGATTTGGGTTGCGGAAGTTTGGGGCACATAATTTTTCCGGCGGCGGAAATTGTGGGCAGCGGCGGGATAGCGTATGCGATTGATATCCAAAAAGGTGTTTTGGAGCATGTAGAAAAAACAGCCAAACAAAATAACGTAGTTAATCTGAAGACGGTTTGGTCGGATATCGACATTTTCGGGGCCGCGCCGATTGAAGCTGGCAGTCTGGATTTGACTTTGCTGGTAAATAATTTGTATCTCTCAAAAGACAGGCCTGAATTGGTGCGCGAGATGGCGCGCTTGACCAAGGCAGGAGGCAGGGCAGTTGTAGTTGAATGGAGTTTGGAAAAAAGTCCTTTGGGGCCGCCGATCGAACAGAGGATCGGACTTGAAGATGCTGTGAAAATTTTTACTTCCCCTCTGTTTGCGAAAGTTGAAGAATTTGAAGCCGGACCGTACCATTATGGATTGCTGTTTAAAAGAACCGCCGCTGAAATTTAAACCTTTTGACTTGCAATTTCAACATGGGAAAGGCAAGCTATTCGAAAAGTTACAGTTTCAATTGACTTTAAAGACTTGATAGACTTAATCCTTACATATGAACATACCACCATATCTCACTCTATCGTATTGGTTTAACCCGAATCCTGCGCCGTTAATGCCGTGGGCTGATCGTTTTTTGCCGATATTATTTTCAGTTTTGTTGTTTGTCGGCATAATTATCCGCCTGGTTACTTTGCGGCAGGGTTTGGAAAAGATGACGAAAAGGGCGCTTATACGCGCAGGTAACAGCCTGATAGTTTACGGCCTGTTCGGACTTCTGTTGTATCTCCTGACTTTTGAAAGGGTAACTGTGTTAAGCGCGCGAATCGGTTATTTGATTTGGTTGGCGCTTTTCGCATGGTCTGTATGGAAAATCGTAAAATATGTTCGCGTTGATATTCCGGCGGTTGCAAAAAGACGGGAGGAGCGCGAGAGATTAGAGAAATGGATGCCGAAAAGTAAGTGATGGCTTTTCGGTTTTATGGATCAAAGGCGCAAGTTTGGAAATCGCGGCGAAGATTTGGCCGCGGTTTTTTTTATCTCAAAAGGTTTTGAAATCGTGGAGCGCAATTGGAATTGCCGCGCAGGCGAGATTGATTTGATTTGTAAAAAGCGCGGGGTTACGCATTTTGTCGAGGTAAAAACACGGCGGTCGCTCGTTTATGGCTATCCAGAAGAAGCGATTACGCCCACCAAGTTGCGGCATTTGCGCCGCGCAATTGAGGCATATTTAGCGTCTTTACGTTGTCCGCCGGCACGATACCAGATTGACGTGCTCGCAATCATCGCGGAATCAGGCAAGGCGCCCGAGTTCCGTTATATTGAGAATGTGGAATGACTGATTCAAGTTTTGTTAACTTAAATATTCAGACTAGATTTTCGAAAAATATTTAAATATTTTTAATCCGCGTTGTTTTTAAATTATCAAAAATTTTAGTTTATATAATCAGCATCGCATTGCCGAAAGAGTAGAAACGATAATTTTTCTCGATTGCTTCAGCGTAAGCCTTCAAGATCAGGTCGCGTCCGGCAAAGGCGGAGACGAGGATCAGGAGGGTTGATTTAGGAAGATGGAAGTTTGTGATCAGGCCATCAATTGATTTGAATTGGTATCCAGGTTTGATGAAGATGTTTGTAAAGCCGCGGTTGATTTCAGACTCTAAAGCGCGAACAGTTGTTGTGCCGACCGCGATGACGCGGCCGCCGTGGGCTCGTGTATCGTGTATTGCTGATCGTGTAGTTTCAGGCACGTCAATCCATTCTTCGTGCATGATGTGATCCTCAATCTTATCAGATTTTATGGGGCGAAATGTGCCGAGGCCGACGTGTAGAGTGACGGCGGCGAAATTGACTCCTTGTTTTTTTAATTTTTCGATCAGCTCTGTTGTGAAATGGAATCCGGCTGTCGGCGCCGCAACTGAACCGGAATGTTTGGCGTAAACGGTTTGGTAATCGGTAGCAAGGCGTCCTACGTCCTGAGTCCTACGTCCTGAGTCAATGTATGGCGGTATAGGGACTTTGCCGATTCGGTCGGTCCAGGCGAAGATTTCATACGTTGATTTTTTGAAATCAACGATTATGGTTCCGTCGTCGTGTTTTATTTTTACCATTGCCGTTTGTCCGTCCTCAAACCGAAGCATGGTCCCGGGTTTCAATTTTCGTCCCGGCTTGGCTATGACGAGCCAGTGGTCGCCTTCGGGTCGCAGAAGGAATATTTCAATTCCGTCAGCCGTTATCAGCCGCGCTTTATAAACTTTAGTCTCATTCAGCACAAGCAGATCACCGGCATTTAAGAACTCGCCTAGATCAAAAAATCGTTTATGCTGCAAAGCTCCGGTTTGTCTGTCCATGACCAACAACCGCGAGGAATCGCGCGGTTCTGCCGGAGTTTGCGCTATTAACTCAGGCGGAAGATGATAATCAAAATCGGAAGTCAGCATAGGGTCGGGCTTAATTTGTCATAAAATTACCTGATTAGCAACGTTTTTTATCCGCATCTTGCAATAAAAAGCGTTTTTTGTTAGACTTTCACAACTTATGAAAGCCGACATCCACCCAAAATACTACCCGGAAGCCAAGATTATTTGTGCTTGTAAAAACGAGATCACGGTTGGTTCGACTGTGCCGGAAACGCATGTCGAACTTTGTTCAAGCTGCCACCCTTTTTATACGGGTAAGCAAAAATTGATTGACTCGGCGCGGCGCGTTGAGAAATTTGAGGAAAAGACAATCGCTAAAGCAGCCAAGTCTCACGTCTTGGGCAAGAAAGCAAAAACAGTTAAGCGCGCCAAAGCTAAGGCTGAAAAGAAGGCGCAAAAGCAGCCCAAGGTTTTGAACGAAGCTTAGATAAAGAAATCGCCATTCCGATCCGGAGGGCTTCTTTTTAATATGTCACATGACGAATTGCTAAACGCATTGCAAGAGGCTACTGCCGAGCTTGGCGCGATGGAAAAACAGCTCGCTACACCCGAAGTCCTTTCGGATAATCACAGGCTTCGGGATCTTTCGCGTGCCTATAACAAGCTAAAAGAAACCGTGGCAGCCGGGAAAAAATATTTGGAGACTTGTAACGCTTTCAAGGATCTGAAAGAAGCGGCGTCATCCGAAGATTTAGAATTGCGGGAAATGGCGCAGGCTGAATTTGCCAAGTCAGAAATGGAAATGCAGGAAGCCGAGACAAATTTCGAGGCCGCTCTTATTCCTCCGGAGCCGCATGACGACAACAATGTTATCGTTGAAATAAGAGCCGGCACTGGCGGGGAAGAAGCTGCTATTTTTGCCCAAGACCTTTTCCGGATGTATGCGCGTTTCGCGGAAAAACGGAATTGGAAAACCTCGCTCTTGTCAGAATCGCAAGCTGAGCTGGGCGGTTTTAAGGAAGTGATTTTTTCGATTCAAGGCGAAGGCGCTTACGGCATGTTGAAAGTCGAGCAGGGTGTCCACCGCGTCCAGCGGATTCCGACTACGGAAAAGCAGGGGCGCGTGCACACTTCCACCGCAACCGTGGCCGTGTTGCCGGAAATTGAAGAAACCGAAATTAAAATTGATCCGAAAGATTTGCGCATTGATACATTTTGCGCAGGCGGAAAAGGCGGACAATGCGTGAACACCACGAAATCAGCGGTTCGCATCACGCACATTCCCACAAATACAGTTGTTTCATGCCAAGATGAACGTTCGCAGCTTCAGAACAAAGAACGCGCCATGCAGGTTTTGCGCGCGCGCGTCTGGGAAATTGAGGAAGAGAAGAAGCGCAGTACGCTTGAGGCTGAACGTCGCTCGCAGATCGGCCGCGGCGAACGCTCGGAAAAGATTCGGACATACAATTATCCGCAGGATCGAATTACCGATCACCGCATTAAACATTCGTGGCATAATATCGCGCAAATTCTTGATGGTGATTTGGAGCCGGTCATCGTGGCAGTGAAAAGCGGCAAGATGGGGAATGAGGAGTGAAGGATGAAAGGGGGTAGCTGGTATCTGGTAGCTAGCCTTGCCTACCGGCAGGCAGGTAGCTGGTATGGGATGATGAGGGAAAAAATTTTCAATTATCAATTCCCAATTTTCAATGATGAATGAGGAGAGTGACGGGCCGCTTATAACTTGAAGGAAATGTCTTAAAAACTTGGCAAAAGGCGTTTTTTGTGTTATAGATCAACCATTATGGGAGAGAATGAAGACATTAATAAACCGCCGGAAGGGCCGCCATCATCAGAGTCGCCGGAGTCTTCGGACGGGATCGTTAATCTCGATCTTGAGGATTTTGATTCAGTTGAAGAAAATTTAGCAGAAGTTAAAGGTGGTGCGGAAGAGGAGATCGATAAAGATAGTGAACTTGGTTTGCAGGGCGCTGATTTAGATATCGAAAGTGCCGGTAAAATCAAGGCTAGTAGAGCCGAGGCTTTGGACACGATAGAAAAAGAAAAAGAAAAAGCCGGCGCTGAAATCGCTGGGATTTTGGGTATTGAAACCGGAGATAAAATAGAAGAAGGTGAGCCCGAAGTCGTTCAGGCTGAAAAAGACGATTCAGAGCAAACGCCGACAGAACCCAAGGCTGAGATTGATGAACTTGATTCACGGTTGAGGGAAATTGACGTGCGCCAAGAGGAGCTTGAAAAAGGCGGGCTTAAAACCGACTTAATCGAAGAAGAGCGTGCGAAATTGGAGGCAGAGCGCGCTGAAATTGAAAATAAAAAAGCCGAAATCTTTGCGGCGCAAAAAACCGAAGCTGTTAAGGAGGGAAAAATTGAAGCAGGTCCGGAAGCGCTTAAAGCGCCGGAAAACGAAGAAGAAAACAGTCAGCTAAGGGATCATTATAATAATTTAAAAATAAGACTTGCGGCCTTGAATAAAATACCGGCTACTGATTTAAGCGAGGCTGATAAGGCTCAAAAAGAGGCCATGATTCGGGAAAAAGATCTGGTCTATTCTTATATAGAACAATATGAGAGACAGAGAGAGGTTAAGAGCTTTGAGACGGAAATCCAAACAATAGATGCGAAAATCGAGGCGATAAAAAAGAAATATCCTGACGGAAATATGGAGGCTGCCTCCGAAGAGGAAAAAGCCGAAATGGATTCGTTATTGGGAAAAAGGCGAGAATTGGTAAATAAAGCGGAAGATGGACGTTCACGCTTGCTCGCGCTTGCTGGTGCGCTTGTGGGTTTGGAAAGATCGTATAACGCAGCGCGCGCCAATCATCAGCGGAAGGAGGCTGAAGCTGAAGCTGCTGAAGAAACAGTGGCTGAAACAGCTGAAGCGCCATCAGAAAAAACCGGCGCTGTTCAGGAGAAAAAAACTCCGCCCAAAAAGGGGGAAGTCGGTAAAAAGGTCAAAAGCGCATTGGGCAAAGGCTTTGTGGCAACGGTTTTACCCCCGATTTTGGGCGTTTTGGGTGTATCCAAAGTTTTGAATTTTGTTTCAAAAATAGCCGGTTGGATTGACCAAGGCTTGGAATTTTTTTTCAGCAAGGGCTTTGTTGAGAAAGGCCAATATTGGTGGAATAAGCTGACTTTGGCGAATTATTACAAAAAGAAAAGAGGCGAAAAGAAACAGCCGAAGAAAACATAGGGCAATAGAGGAGTTTTTTTGTCACTCGCCTTCTTTTCCTCCTTGTCATCCCTGCGGAAGCAAGGATCCAGAACCCGGATTCCAGCCTTCGCTGGAATGACAGAATGGAAGTCATGATCTAGAACTTAGCGCTCTGCACTGAGTACTGGCTACTGAGAACTAAGTATTGAGAACTAAGTACTAAGTACCAAGTGCCAAGTACCAAGTACCGAGCACTTCTACCCCTCTTCCCGGTTAGCTTTGTAGTCGCAGCCTTCGTTGAGGCAGACGATTTTATTTTTGCCTTTGAATACCAGTGTCGGATAATTGCAGGATGGGCAGGGCGTGCCGGTCGGCCGGTCCCAAAATGCTTGGTCGCATTCCGGATAACGGTTGCACGAAAAGAATATTTTGCCTTTCTTGGATTTTTTTTCGATGATTGTCCCCAGTTTGCATTTCGGGCAGACGACGGCTTGGCCGCTTTCGTCCAAAACCGGCGATTCGATGTTTTTAATTGTTTTGCATTCGGGATATTTTGAACAGGACAAAAACGGGCCGTAGCGTCCGACTTTTTTTACCATCATTGCTCCGCATTTCTCGCATTTTTCATCTGTCGGTTCAGGTTCCGGCCTCTTGGCTTCGCCGGCCAAAGGCTTTGTCCCTTTGCATTCAGGATAGTTTGAACAAGCTAAAAATTTACCGAAGCGCCCGCGTTTTACCACCATGCTTTTTCCGCATTTTGGGCACACTTCCCCTTCGGCTTCTTTTTGCGTTTCAGCCTCAAGTTCCTTCTCTTTTTTTTGCAAGGTAATGTCAAACGGCCCGTAAAACGCTGCAATCAGCGGTCGCCAATTCATTTTTCCTTCGGCAATATTATCCAATGAGTTTTCCATGCGCGCCGTAAAAGCGTAATCAATAATATCCGGAAAATTTTTCACCAGCAGATCGTTCACATTAAAAGCGATGTCCTTTGGCGCCAGCCTCTTTTTATCGTCGCGCTCAACATAACCCCTTTCAATGATCGTGGAAATTGTCGGGGCGTAAGTTGACGGACGGCCAATGCCCAACTCTTCCAAGGCTTTAACCAAGTTGGCATCGGAATAGCGCGACTGCGGTTCAGTAAAGTGCTGTTTTCCTTCGATGGACGATGTGCTGACATTTTGCCCCTTTGCCATCTCAGGCAGGAATTTGTCTTTATCCTGATCAGGATAAAGTTTGAGATAGCCGTCAAAAACCAAACGCTGACCGGTTGCCCGAAACATTCCGCGCCCCAAACCTATATCTGCGGAAGTCGCCAAAAGTTTTGCTTCCGGCATTTGCGTGGCCAAGGCGCGTTGCCAAATCAAACGGTAAAGTTTTAACTGCCCGGGATCGAGATACGCTTGCACGTCTTCCGGAGTGCGCGCGGGATCGGTAGGACGGATTGCCTCATGCGCCTCTTGCGCGCCTTTGCTTTTTGTTTTGTAGCGGCGCGGCGCATCCAGCGCATATTCCCGGCCGAAATTGTTTTCCAAGAAGGATGCCGTTTCATTCAAGAATTTATCAGCCAAACTGACCGAGTCTGTTCTCATGTAGCTAATTAAACCGACTGCTCCGGCTGCGCCAAGCTCCATACCTTCGTAAAGTTTTTGCGCCAAGGTCATGGTTTGCTTGGCTGAAAAACCAAGGCGCTTGTTAGCCTCCTGCTGGAGTGTGGAAGTGGTGAAAGGCGGGGGAGGAGAGGTTTTTTTCTCCTTTGATTCCAAGGCTGTAACGCTGGCAGATTGGTTGCGCAGCTCCGATACCAAGGCATCAGCTTCAGCCTTGGTTTTGATTGCTAGTTTGTCCAGCTTTTTGCCATCGAGCGCGTGTAACTTGGCCTCGAATTCCTCGCCCTTTTCGGTTTTAAATATGCCTTCAACGCTCCAATATTCTTCCGGCACAAAAGCCAGAATTTCACGTTCGCGCTCAACGATTAAACGCAAAGCCACGGATTGCACGCGTCCGGCCGAAAGCCCCCGTTGCACCGTCCTCCAGAGAAAAGGGGAAAGTTTGTAACCGACCAAGCGGTCGAGAACGCGACGCGCCTGCTGGGCGTCAACTAAATGCATATCGAGTTTGCGCGGATGGCGCAGTGCTTCTTCTATGGCTTCTTTGGTGATTTCATGGAAAGTGATGCGCTCGCTTTTTTCAGGGTCTTGTTCGAGGATTTGCGAAAGATGCCAAGAGATGGCTTCGCCCTCGCGGTCTTCATCAGTGGCGAAGAGGATAGAATCGGCTTTAGTCGCCGCTTGTTTGATCTCTTTTACTTTGGCTTTGTGCTCGGCTGAAATGATGTAACTCGGTTCAAAATCATGTTCAACATCAACGCCAAGTTTGGATTTCGGCAAATCGCGCAAATGGCCGAAACTGGCGAGGACTTTGTAATCTTTGCCCAAAAACCGCGAAATGGTTTTTGCTTTGGTTGGGGATTCTACGATAACGAGTTTCATAGGAGGGTTAGTCTATAAAGTCCATCAAGTCTGTAAAGTCCGTAAAGTCATGGAAAAAATTTTCTAGGACTTAACGGACTCTCGACTTTACAGACTTTACGGACTCAAT
>JAHJFW010000004.1 GCA_018824765.1 Patescibacteria group bacterium | reverse complement strand
GTGCCGCCGCAGAACGGCTTTTTGTTCTTCATTCGCGCATTTTCAATCTTCGTCAGCGTTCCGTCGCCCCAATCAATATACAAATCTTTAAGCGGCGTCTGTTCCTGTGCTGCCCAGCCGTAGAAACTCATGCTGACCTGCGCTTTTCCGCCGCCATACATCAGAGATCCTTCCGAGCGGCTTTCAAGCGTAAAGCCGTTAATCTTAGAAATGCGACACTGTCCGGGTGATTCGCAGGTGCGGCTCAAATCAGGCGCGGCAATCGTCGGCGGCCGCGGAGCATAATAGGCTATATGCTGATAGTCATACGGATTCGCATCATTTAGCCCCAAGAAAATCGGATTGTGGAATCCGGAAGTTACGTCAGTGGGCGCCAAAGACTGGGTCTGGTCCAAAGAAACATCCGTAAAAGTTTCGGTGTAAGTTTTGTTTTTAGTATTGCCCAGATCATACCCCACCAAACATTTTTCACTGTCCAAATTCTTTCCACACAGATCCTTCCGCGGCTTATAGCCTGCGCTGCGCGTGCAAGCGTTGTTATCCAGATCAGGATCATCAGAGAAAGGATCACCCATGCCGGGAACGCTGCATTCAAGAATCGGCGTCTGCCCGTTGACAGGGTCAAATTCTTTAGAAATCGAAGTTACTAGCTTACACTCTCCCTTCGGCATATCTTTAGGCGGCGCGCAAGTATTCGGATGCGGCCAACCAGTTCCTGGTAAATAACCGGGTACATCCGAAAGATTAGAGCAGGACTGCCCCTCCCTCACCCCGCCCTCACACAATCCTGCATGAAAGGCATATATGGACCGACCGCCGTATATTCCGTCTGAATAGAATTGATTTCCACCCTGCGGGCGCAGACTCGCACCAACAGGTCCTTCGCATAATCCCGGGACAACAGCGTTAAAAGTAGTTGCAACAGTGGAAGGAGCGGGCCATAATGGAATAATGGGAATATAACCCGGAAGGCGTGCAAACGCGCCATATCTCAAATGGCTGACATGCTGAAAAAGCCAATTATCGGTCGGCGTCTGGTCTTGTTTTGTCTGTGGAAATGCAAAGCGTGAAATTTTTGCAACATTTCCCGTACCCCAATATTTATCACCGTACAAGACATCGACTGTATCCATTCTTGGATCCGCGTCTGATGGATATAACTCTTCACCTTTGCCCGGTGAATACTGAAATGGCAATGCCACATTTTTTTGAATAGTCTTGTCATTGCCGGTCGGAGGATAATATGTCGCTACAAGATTACCGCCTGCACTATAAGTTTGGTTATCATACGCACCCCACCACTGTGATGCCGTAAATACACAGTCCGAATCCTGTATGCAATTCGCGTGCCCATATCCGCCGCTACAATGTCCGACATTGATTCCGGAATCAGGATCGGAAATGCAATCCAAATCCCCCGCATCAATCCGCAGTGGGCAATCCGTTGAATAATCGCTGATCTCTGCACAGCCCGCGCCCGGCAAAACCGCATCTTTTCCGCAGCCGAAAGCGTTTCTTGTCTCATGTGCGGTTTTAGTAACTAAAGATTCATTCTTGCAACTCGTCTTTCCGGGCGGCAAATAATATCCCTTGCCGCAATCTTGCCAGGTAGATCGCAGTTCACATTTCGTCTTTTGCGCGACCAATACTCCGTCAACATCTTTCATCGCGAAATTGTGGCATATCGGATCCTTGGTTACGCGATCGAAATTGCCTCCGCATGACAGACCCCTATTCACGCCTGAAAGTGAATTGCACCTACCTAATGTATTTTTCACTTGAATTGACACGAGGCTGTCATTGCAGCTCCCAATTCCGCCGCAAACCTCATCAGCTTTCGCTATCCATTCCTTATCATTCTCATACCTAGGAGTCGGGCATGCCGCCCCGTCATTCACTCCGCCAATGCAGGCGAAGCCGTCGATCGGCACGCCTGCGTCATAATATGTGTAAACGCGATAAACGCGGGCGAAAATGTTTGTCAAATTCGCCCAATTCTGCAAAGGGCTTGGCCGCGAAGAGCTGTAAGAAACGCCCGAGCCTAAAAATGTCGGCGGCTTTAACTTGGAGGGAATCTCCACCGGCAAACCGGTTTGAAACAGCGGTTCAACGCCGGGCAGGCCCTCTGCCAAGGCTGACCCAAAAGGCGGATTATTTGTAACGAAGGAGTATCCTAAAATTGGCACGACAAAAGATCCTTTATTCCAAACGCGATCCGCGAACGCAGCGCTTTCCCGCGTATAAGGCGAAATAACCTGCGCCAACTGCCGGCAAATATCAGCGTGCTTAACCTTCAATCCCAGATACAGAAAAGCTTCATCATTTGTCCCGACTGTGCAGGCGGTAATCCAGAACCCGACAAAATTCCATGGGCCGCTCAATTTTCCTTTAGTAACCTCGTTTGAGGTCAGATCATTTTGCGATTTTTCCGTATTTTCAAACATCGCCCTGATTGCGAAACCGGATTTTGAGCAGTTGCGTTCTTTCGAACGAAATATAGCATGTCGATCGAAAAATGATGTGTGATTGTCAATAGTCAACCAATCGAATTTTGCGCCGTCAGCCAGACGGTAGTTGGTCTCCCAATATTTATAGTAACAGCCTGACTCTGGTTCCCCCGACCAAGTCATCTTTGCTATTTCCTGAGGATCGTTATATCCGGAGCACGGTAATTTAATGGGCACGCCTTTATCATCAGTCAAAATATCCTCCTTGGAACGATCAAGCCTGCCGTCAAAATCTCGGTTGAAATTGCTCACTGCGGTCTTGGATGCGGCAGATACTTGCGAACTGTTGGTCCAATCTTGAACACTTACGCCATCCACATAATAAGACGGCAAAGCGCAAGCTATGGATGTACCGTCGCTTAATGGGAAAAATTGGAATTGGGAAAAATTGCGTTCTTTCAATGCATTATACTGAAGCGTTTTGAGATCCGCATCTGTCGTGTCAGGATACAACCATTTGGCGACTCCCTGCGGCTTCACAGGAATAAAATACTCCATATAGGTATTGCCTATGCCACGGCCCGTCTGAATAAAGCGGCCGTAATCATAGTATGCGTCAGGTGACTTATCCCACGCGCCAATGCCATCTTTTATTCCTCCCCCGTTGCCCGGCGGACCAGTCGCATCCTCTCCGGTATGCGCCACCATGCATCTGTATGCCTGCGAACTTTCATAGCCCTTTTCATACGGCTTGGTGCCATCAATGCCCCGACCGAGGTTGGTAAAGCGCCATATCTCTTCACAACCTGCATGCGTCGGATCTTCTTCGCAAGACTCTACGGTTCCTCCCTTAGCTTTTATATCCTGTTTTGCTGTCCCGCCTTCCAAAGCCGCTCGAATCACATCATCAAAATCTCGATCCCCTGCTATTTGGTTGGAGCTGCCGTCATGACAAGTACAATCACCCTCCATGGGACCACAAGTATTCGCGTTGTGGCACTGACCGGCGATATAACCGGTATCATAATTAAACTTGGATAAACTTCCCGGCAGATAGAAAAATCGGTTATCGCCATCGCCTTCTTTTTCCGATGTATTATTTCCCGGCTGTGTGCTGTCATCCCAATACGTCTTGCTTTGCATGCTCCAGTTGCTCTCAAACGGCGGATTTGCCGGCGACAGACAATAATACTCTCCGGCATTTACCGGCGGCTGGTAGCCGGCAGTCGGAATATAATGCGAAGTATCGTAATAACTTGCCAAAATCGGGTTGGGATTCCAGATGAGGCACGGGTGCCTGCCCGGATCATTTGCCACGCTGCGCGAATAATCGCGCTGTAAGCACTGGCCGTATTGACCGCGCACCAAAATCACGTCGCTGATTTCTATACAGCGGCCGCGAGGACAGCCCGGATCCTCAATCGCCGCCTGCGCCTGCTGTTCCCCGCCTGCGCCTGTCGTGGCAACAACTCCGGGGATGCATTTTTCCCCGTCCTTGTCTCCGCCGGAACAAATACCCGAAGGCGGCGCTTGGCCGAATGGCGAATAATACTTGGTAATGAATCCGCCATATTTCACTTTGCGGTAAGTGCAGGCGCAATCCTCTCCCCATTCGCATAAATTCACGCTGCCATAACCTGTAACCGTTTCCTTTTTTGCGAACGGTTCTTTGGAATAATCCCACTCCTTCACATACAAATTGGGAAACGGGGCATTTGCTTCGGGATAAGCCTTGCATTCGGCCGGCGGGAAAGCTTTCATCAGCGTCAAGTCGTCTTTTGGCGACTTTGACTGCCTGAAAATGTCTGACAAGTTCTGCAAACTGCGCGGATCAGTGGTCTGTTGCTGTTTTTGGAGTTCCGGGTTCACGGTTTGTAAGGCGTCTGTGGAACGTTCTGCCAAAGCATCAACTGGGAAATAGCAGGTCCTGTTTCCTTTTGCTCCGCCTGTCTTGAAAAATCCGGTGCGTCCGGTCTGCCTGTGCATACAGAGCATCAACCCCGGATAAAGCTTGTCAACCGGCGTCAGCTCATCCTTCGGAAATTCGATCAAGCCTGTTTTTTCATTTATTGCCGCTGTCAATCGATAATCATTTGCGAATTTATTCCCAATTGCCGGATTCTTTTCAAACAACTCCAGCCCAACTTGGCGGTTTTGGACGTCAGCGGCCTGAAATTGGTTGGGAATGGAATAGCCGGAATAATCCAATTCTCCAAAACCCGTTTTGCGCGAAGTGTAAAGCGAGCTATTGAAAAATGCGCCGGGTTTGAGAATCGGATCTTTTCCGCGATTAACGTAATTAGCGCAGAATTGATCGGCGTTGGAACCCTTAGTCTGGTCGCAGACAGCAGTCTCCGTGCACAAATCTACATATTTTTGCTGTGCCGGATCATAGACCGTTTCAGCCGTTGAGCAACCGAGCCACTGGGAGCAATCGCGGTCCAATTTCACTTTAACAACGACATTGGTGTCGTTTTCC
>JAHJFW010000042.1 GCA_018824765.1 Patescibacteria group bacterium | reverse complement strand
CTGATTTATGCAGCGGCGCTTTCGCCACCTTCTACAGGTGCCTGCGCTACTTCCTCAGTCGGAGCTGGGGTTACCGGAGTTGCCGGAGTCGCTGTTGACTCTTCAGCACCTTCAGTTGCAGGAACCTGCGGGTTCGTGTCATCCATGTTCATATGGCTGGTAGGTTACGAATTAAAATCCAGGAGTTTGAGCCCTGGGACTATGCAATAGTACACTGTATTAAATTAATCGTCAAGTGGCATGATTGAAATTTCATTTCCCGTTTTTTAAAATTTTACTCCACATGAAAACATATCCTAACTTACGCTTATTATGGTGTATTCCTTTTCTCCCTGTTCAGTTTGAATCCTCACTACGTCATTGACAACGTGATCCAATAACGCCGCTCCGAGAGGGGAGAGATGCGAAATGCGGCCGCGGAGGATATCTGCCTCATGCGGTCCGACGAGCAAATAAGTTTGTTTCTTGCCGCCGTGATTTAAAACAACGGTTGAACCGAGCCCGACTCGGCCGCTGGTCTGTTTTTCAATCGGTTTTGCGCGCTTCGATCGTTCGTCAATATTGAAAATCCGACTTTGTAAACGCGACAGTCTGGCGCGCGCTTCCTGATATTCCGCATTTTCGGACAGATCGCCTTTTTGCCGCGCTTCGGCAACATCACGAACAGCCTGCGGTCGTTCTACCTTATCAAGACGTTCGCGTTCGCGTTTCAATCTGAAAATCGCATCGGGCGTCAAAAAAATTACTTCGTCATTATCAACAGCCCTTAGCATCTGCGACTTTCGTTTTGGAATCTGCATATTTGCATTTCATTATAGCTAAAAAGACAGTCGAAGTCTGTCATAAGCGAGCGTTACGCGTTTGGGAAACCGGAGATTTTGTTTTTCTAAATATGCATTGATTGTTTTTTGCGCTTCTGCGTGAGGACGGAATGAGTGTCCGATTTGCGTCAAAACCAAATGCGAAACTTTAAGCGCGTATGCGGCTTCAATGGCCTGTTCGATCGACAGATGCGAATACATACTCCTGCCGAAATACATCGTTCCGTCTAAAACAAACGTGCTCACTCCCGCCAACAAAGCTTTGGATGCCGCCGGAATCTCGCATGCGTCGCTGGCATAAGCAAGGCTTTTGCCAAAAAAATATCCACGCGTAGGATACCGCTCGTCACGGCTATGCTCTACCGGAAACGGAACAATTGCAAAATCACCAATGTGAATGCGGCTGAGAGTTTTAACCTGAATGAAATCCAAACTTTTCGGATTCTTCAACTTTAATGACAGTCGTTTCGAGGTTATCTCGTCCGTAAAAACCGGAAATCTCACCCCAGACAAACGGTGATGCAACCACTTGTCCAATTTGGCAATTCCGCCAAAGGCGTCGCTATGCCCATGGGTCAATAAAACCGCTTTCAATTTATCCGGCCGCACGCTCCGCAACTGTTCCAAAATATCAGGACCCGCATCAATCAAAATCTGTGTACTTCCGCATTCCACCAAAGCCGCTGACCTCAAACGCCGACTTTTTCCGCCCTTGCGCGCGGCAACGCACAAAGCATCTGTATGACCTTCCCGCGGTATACCGACCGAAGATCCGGTTCCTAAAAACGTAACGCTGAAATGTTTCAGCGGTTTTATCTTTGTAACACTCATACTCGACGCATCATATCCAATCAACACGGCTTCAGCAAAAACAAGCGCCGTCCTCTAACGGCACTTTTTCATTTTCGGATGTTGGACATTCGACGATTTTATGCCGTTGATTTTCATGCCCAAGCCCTGTATGCTTTATCAATAATCCATCAATATTTTTTTATGAAAAACGTCAATTATAATGTTATAAAGCTTCTGCATAACCAGCTTGACGATCTGTGGCGGATTGAAAAGCATTATCAGAAAGATGCGAAAAAATCCAAGTGCGGCTGTACGAAACTGCTCGCGGCAATGCGGGCTGATATGAAAAAAAATATCACCCTGCTGAAAGCGGAGTTGGCGGCGCACTATAAAACAGATAAGCTGGCATAAGGGAGAATTTTCAGTGTTTATCCGCGCTTATAATAAGCCGCATTAATTTTTATTTTCCATGGACTACTCAAAAGAATCAATCGAATTGCATAAAAAATATCGAGGCAAGCTTGCAGTCGTGAGCAAAGTTCCGATCCAAACCAAGGACGATCTATCGACTGCATATACGCCGGGCGTGGCAGAACCTTGCAGGCAAATCGCGGCCAATACAGAAGCGGTTTATGATTTGACTATAAAGGGAGGAACCGTAGCAGTTGTGACTGACGGGTCGGCCGTACTCGGTCTTGGGAATATCGGCCCTGAAGCGGCACTGCCAGTCATGGAAGGAAAGGCTGTGCTGTTTAAGGAAATGGCCGGTGTTGACGCTTTTCCGATCTGTCTGCGCACGCAAGATGTGGATGAGATCGTGGAAACTATAGTGCGGATCGAACCGGTTTTTGGCGGTATCAACCTTGAGGACATCTCTGCGCCGCGCTGTTTTGAGATTGAAAAGCGGCTTGCAGACCGGCTGTCCATTCCGGTTTTTCACGATGACCAGCACGGCACTGCCATTGTTGTTCTCGCCGGTCTCATCAATGCGCTGAAAGTCGCGGGAAAAGCGCTGCCTGAACGGCGTATTGTAATCAGCGGCGCAGGCGCGGCAGGCACGGCCGTATCCCATCTGTTGCTAAGTGCCGGAGTGAAAGACCTTGTCGTGCTGGATTCAAAAGGCGTTATTGAAAAAAATCGCGCAGATCTGAATCCGCCAAAACAAGCGCTGGCTGAAATCAGCAATTCGCGCGGCATCACAGGCGGTTTGTCAGATGCGTTAAAAGACGCTGATGTATTTATCGGCGTAAGCAAACCCGATATCGTGAACGCTGAGATGATAAGCGGCATGGCTGACAACCCGATTATTTTTGCGCTATCAAACCCAATTCCGGAAATAAGCCGCGAGGCCGCGATTGGAGCGGGTGCAAGCGTTTACGCCTGCGGCCGTTCGGATGATCCGAACCAGATCAACAATGTTCTCGTGTTCCCGGGTATTTTTAAAGGCGCGCTCGCCGCGCGTGCAAAAATCCTGTCTCCGGAACTCCATATAAAAATCGCCAATGCAATCAGCGCAATGGTTCCGGAACCATCAACCGAGCATCTTCTTCCTTCCGCCCTTGACCGCACTGTTGCTGATACGGTAGCTAAAACCGTGGTTGCTTATTTTGGAAACAATTAAAAAAACCGCTCGAGAAGCGGCTTATGGAAGGAAAAGGAATCACCTTGCACCGGCTTTGCCGTCATCATCGGACGGCGGCGTATCGGTTTTGGCATTAGCATCGGCTGTCGGCGCAGGAGCTTGTTTTTCAGCCGCTTTAGCAAGTCTCTGCTCCACGTATGAACGATACGGGGCATAGAGCTGCCGCACGCTGGAAAACCTTTCAGAGTAGGCGACCAAGGCCGCATGCTGGCGTTCGAAAACTACAATGAGATCTTCGCAGCCCCGCTCGACATATTCGACGGCAAAGAGCATGTAGCCGACTCTTTCGACCGCATTGAAGAAATCCCCGTCAAGCGTTTGCCCAGCCTCGCTCTCAAGCGCGTAGGCCCGCTTGAACTCCTCCCCTACGATTTTCGGAAACGCATCAAGCAGCTGCAAGACGTGCCGGTGTTCATACTCGGCCAATGGCGCTTTTAGCAGGCTGTCCCGTTTCATGGCATAAGGCAGATCAATGCCGATCTCGCCTTCACCCACGTCATGCAAGGACGCGGCCAGCAGCAATCTCGCTTCGTTCAATGCATGGGTGCCTTCGGCTTTTTCCAAGGCGAGCATGGCGCCCATCAGCCAGACGCTGACAAGGCTGTGCTGTTCTACGGTCTCATATGCCTTTTCAGGCAAATTCCTGTAATGCCTCCAGCGCTGTACTCGGCGCAGGCGTTGTGGCGCATCGCGCAAGAACTCAAATAATGCGTCGTATCTAGACAAAGTGCACCTCCTTAAAACCAAGCTTTGCACCATATTGTAATTCAGTCAAAGCTGGGGCCTGTCTCGAAAATTCGACGTTTAGATGCTAGGCGGTTAAAATTGTGTTTATGCTGACTCAATGCATTGCCGCAGATATGCATGCCGGCAAAAAATTACACCGCGCGCTGATTTATTTCGTAATGTCAGCCATGTTTTTTTCTTTTCTGCCAGTAGCCAATGCCGCGACCAACTGGCGGCCGATTCCGATCAAGCCAGAACATACGCGTCCGGCAAAAGTAAAAACTTGGAATTCGGATTTTGCAACGACTACGGGATTCGACGCATTTGACGCATCAAATTCAGGCGGCGGCTTTTTGGCTGTTGGAAAATTTTCAAACCGAGAGCAAGTGCAAATCGCTGTCGGAGCAGGACAAATGGCTGAACCTTTAATTAAAATCTTTGACGCGGACGGCCGGCTGCAAAACAGTTTTTACGCTTATGCCAAAGGATTCAGGGGCGGCGTGCGTATTGCAGCGGGGGATATTGACGGTGACGGGGTTGATGAAATAATCGCGGCCCCGGGTCCGGGCATGCAGAGTGCAATCCGTATTTTTGACGCGCTCGGCAGATTGAAAAACGGCAATGGCATCTTGGCTTACAACCGCGGCTTTGTAGGCGGAGTAAGAATTGCCGCCGGCGATCTGAATAGCGACGGAATAAGTGAAATCATCACATCGCCGGATTCTGGCGGGGGTCCGCATGTGAGCATTTGGAATGGAAAAATGGAAAATCTCGGATTGGATTTTTTTCCTTTTGATGCTCTTATGCGCGAAGGCGTTACTGTGTCAGTCATAAAAACGCCGGATGGCCCAAGTGTGGTAACGGCGATCGAGAGTTGGGAAATGCCTTTGGTAAAAACTTATATCTACGATAGAAACGCCAGTCGAATCGTCCAAGCCTCGGAATTTCTAGCGTTTGATGAATCATCCCGCAACGGAGTAACAACAGCGGCTTGGGATTTTGACAACGACGGCTTTGATGAAATCGCGGCCGTTCAAAACGGCGGAGTCGAACCGCAGATAAAGATCTTTGACCGCTATGGCACTTTCATGGCCGAGTTCGCGCCGACCGATAAGGATTACAGCGGTAGCATATCATTGGCAGAGCAGCATTTAAACGGCCGGACTTTATTACTTACCGTGCCAACCTCTCCGGTCGTTACAGGGCCTACAGATGCCGAAAAAAAGATAGCTGTCAGCCTTGATGAACAGCGCCTCTATGCCTATGAGCACGGCCGCATCGCCAAAACATTCCTCATTTCAAGCGGCGTCCGCAGTCATCCGACACCGACCGCTCAAACTACCGTACTAAAAAAAGCCCCGATCATGGATTACCGCTGGTACTACGGCCCCAACAATCCCAGCAATTACAACTTGCCGAACGTGAAATATAACCTCAACATCCTGCCGCACATTTACATCCACTACGCGTATTGGCATAATAATTTCGGAAATAAAATGAGCCACGGCTGTATCAATGTCGGCTTGGATGATTCAGCGTGGATTTATAACTGGGCAGAAATCGGAACGCATGTGGAAATCTTTTAAATAGTCCGCAACCGATTCCTGAAAACTTTCATCGTCATTCATTTTAGCTTATAGCTGATAGCTTATAGCTGATAGGCGCTTACCGAACTACGATCTACGAACTACGATCTACCCTTTCGACTTTACGGACTTTATGGACTTTATGGACTTTCGACTTCTTTCATTCGTCATTCGGATTTAGTCATTTGTCATTCCCTCATGCTATACTATCTCCATGCTAAGGAGGAAAATGGGAAGTGGTCATCCGCGGGTGTGGGCGGTTTTAACGATACTGGCATTTCCGGTAGTTTTATTGGCCGGTGAAATTTTCGGCCTTTCGTGGGCGGCATCTTTCGGACTGGCTCTGTTGGCGAGTTTTTTAATTTTGTGTTTGGAGGGGCTGATCCGCAAAAGAAGCTGGCTGTTTGAAAAACCATTTGAAGATTTGCTAAGCCATCCTGAACTGTCTTTCAGGTTGATATTTTTCGTCGGTGCATTGCTTTTGATTCTTGAAAGCGCGCTGATCCTCATAATGGCCACTAATGAAAATTTTACGGAACAGTTTGTTGAACTGACATTGCACAAACAATGTTACGCTGGAAAAAGCAGAACTGACAGCCGATTGTGTGCATACTTGAAAAAGTCGGAAGACGGTTATATCCGGCAAAATTTCAACCTCAAAGACGCTGAAGGTCTAGCCATGCGTAACGCGGCTGCCGAGGCTTGGTTTCCGGACGAGCAACTGGTTTCGTGTGCGGAACGCATAATAAACCGGACCGCTTATTGCTCTGCCGGCTACCTGCATTTAAGCATCGTGCATTGCACGGCTTGGGAAATCAACGCAAATGGCAGTCTAGAGGCGAGTAAAGCCGTAACTAGATATGCGGCAGCAGCCATAACACAAAATGGCGTCGGTATGCCTGCGGCAACTTATTTTTCCGATAATACAAACGATGAAAACTGGAAGTCTGCTATGGGCAAGTCCGCCCAAAAATACTCCGACCTCTTTTACAGCTCGCCGATTTCACACAATTTAATCACCGCTTTGCAAGCGGAAGCTTTAGGCCGCGCGCAGGCGTTATTAAGATAGAAGAATATCCATCTTCCATCTTCAACATTCTATATTCCATCCTACTAATAAGGCTTTGGAACGTTTTTTGCTTCCGGCGGAATAACAGGATCGCTGACCGGCGGCTGAGGTGGAGCGGGTTGGCGCAAATTCAACTGATTGGCTGATGCTGACTGATCGCTTTTCTGCGAGGAACAACCAACGCCCAACAAAACAACCAGCGCCAGTGCCGATACGGACACTGTCAACATAACGGAATTTTTTAAGCAATTTTTCATATACATAGTTATAAACTATATCACATGGTAAAATAAGCCGGCAGAGTAACGGTTTTTTAATTTTATTGTCTGAAAAATGAAAATAACTTTCTTCGGCGCAGCGCGGGAAATCACCGGCTCATGCTATCTTGTTGAAGCGGGGCGAACGCGTTTATTGGTGGACTGCGGTATGTTTCAAGGCTCGGCTTTCAGCGAGGCCAGAAATTTTAATGATTTCGGTTTTGATCCGCAGACAATTGACGCGGTGATCATAACCCATGCCCACATTGACCATGTAGGACGACTGCCCAAACTGATCAAGGAAAAATTCGCAGGAAAAATTTATCTGACACTGCCAACCGCCAAAATTACGGACATTGTCTTGAGAGACGCGGAGCACATTATGGAAGAAGCGCTAAAACGCGAATACCGCCCCAAGCTTTATGATTTGGAAGATGTTGAAAATGTCATAAAAAGTTTCAAAACTTTGGATTACAATCGAAGGGTAAATCTGGATGGCGTGTCTTTCCGTCTACGCGATGCCGGACACATTTTCGGCAGTGCATTTGTAGAGCTTGAAGAAGACGGGGGATCACGCGCTATTTTTTCGGGCGATGTGGGAAATATAAACGTGCCTATCTTGAGACCGACAGCGCAAATGGCAGAATGCGATGCGCTTCTAATAGAATCCACCTATGGCAACCGTTTGCATGAAGATGAATCAACGCGCGGCACACGGCTCAAACAGGCGATACAAAATACCATTAAACAAAAAGGCGTCTTGCTGATTCCGGCCTTTGCCATTGAAAGAACGCAACAGTTGCTTTACGAGCTTAACCATCTGATTGAAAACGGCTTGATTCCGAAAGTGGATATTTATCTGGACAGCCCAATGGCGATTGCAGTTACAAAAGTCATCAAGGCTTACCCAAAATATTACGACAAAGAAGCTTTCCGGCTGGTCTGCAAAGGCGATGACCTTTTCGATTTTCATGGGCTGCACCAAACCGCATCAAGAGACGATTCGAAGAAAATCAATACTGCGCCTTTTCCAAAAATTATTATTGCAGGAGCCGGTATGATGAACGGCGGCCGCATCCAGCACCATCTGATCAGATACTTAAGTAGCAAAAAAACCACTGTTCTCATTGTCGGCTACCAAGCCCATGGCACACTGGGAAGGCGGCTGTATAGCGGAGATAAAAAGGTTAGGATTTTCAATGAAAGCATACAAGTCAAAGCCAAAGTCCTGCCAATCGGCGCGTACAGCGCCCATGCCGACCAACAAAAATTGCTGGACTGGATCGGCAATGCGCGTTCCAGAACCAAGCATGTTTACTGCGTGCATGGCGAAGAAGATTCTGCCGCAGCACTAGCAACGAGAATCAAACAAGAATTCGGCATTCAAGCTGATGTTCCAAGATACGGGGACACGGTAAATATTTGATATGCCATCATGGTTTTTCATTGCCATAGCAGGCCACTTGTCCAATGCGGCGGCGTTCATAATAGATAAAACCCTGCTTAGCACGGCTTTCAAGCGCAGTGCGACTTACGCCGGACTGGTCGGACTGCTGTCCTTGCTGGTGATTTTTGTCATCCCATGGATAAATATCTGGCCGAGGGGTGCAACTTTGTTTTGGGCGATTATTTCGGGAGCAACTTTTGTTTTTGCTTTGTGGGCGTTTTTTGAGGCATTGCGAAAAGCCGAGGCAAGCAGGGTCGTGCCGATAATCGGTTCTTTGATACCGATTTTCACGCTGGCCGGAACTGCGGCTTTTTTAGCCGAAAGACTAAGCGCCGGACAATTCGCCGGTTTCGCGCTTTTGGTTGCGGCCACAGCTATCTTGTCCGGCGGTGGTAAAAATGGAGGAATTTCACGCATAACAATTGCCGTGGCAATTCTTTCTGCCATACTGTTTGCCATCAGCTCTGTTTCAGGCAAAAGCGTATACATGGAAGTGGGATTTTTGTCCGGTTTTACAGCCACGCGCCTGTCTGCAGCGCTGACGGCTCTCGTGATTCTCATGTTTTTTGATCGAAAAGCCGCCAATGAATTACGCGGGATGGTTCAAAGCAAAGCAAAAGACAAGGCCGGAAGCGGCAAACGCGCTGCAGGTCTGGCGATTTTAGGGCAAAGCTTGGGCGCGATCGGTTTTTTCTTCGTCCAATTAGGCATAGCCAAAGGCAGTGCGGCAATAGTCAATGCGCTCCAAGCAGTGCAATATGCCGTTTTGGTGATTGCCGCTTTCGCGCTCCGCAAGCGTTTTCCAAAATTGCTGAATGAGCGCTTTGACCGCGAAATAATCATTACGAAAATTTTCGCTTTATTGATTGCAGCCCTCGGAATGGCGTTGGTGGTTTGAAATTGAATTCAAAAAGCCGCTGAAAAAAGCTATAATGAAAACTGAACTCATTCCAATTTATTTATGGGCGGCAGACTTATACTGTTTCTAAAATATTGCTTTGCTGTTTTAGCGGTTATCGCGGCGGCGACCCTTATTTTTTTGTTTGTCGGATGGCCTTCAGAGTCTGCCGATATAGATTATGGCGTCACATTCAGCCGCCCTTATGCCGCGCTTGAATTAAAAATCGACGCGGACGACTTATTAAAAAAGACGCTGGACGATCTCGGTATCAGAAATTTCCGACTTGCCGCATATTGGAAATTTGTCCAACCCAACCAATACGAGTGGAATTTTAAAGACTTGGACAAAGATATAAGCGCCATCGGCGATCGGCAGGGCAGGGTGCTTTTAGCGATCGGGGAAAAATTGCCGCACTGGCCCGAATGCTGGGGGCCTGATTGGTGGAAACAATTGCCGCGCGACGAACAGCGAGTGCAAACGCTACGTTATATCGAAACAGTGGTCCGCCGTTACCGTGACAACCCGACGATTGAGGCTTGGCAAATCGAAAATGAACCGCATTTCAGCTACGGCGATTGTCCGAAGACTGATCCTGATTTTTTGGTTAGTGAAATAGCGCTTGTAAAAGGCTTGGATCCAACCCGGCCGGTGGTAACGACTGATTCTGGCGAACTCTCAACTTGGATGGACTTCGGTAAAAATGTTGACGCGCTCGGCGTCAGCGTCTACCGCGTGGTGAAAAATCCTTACTTTGGAATTTGGCGGTATTGGTTTGTGCCGCCGTTTTCATACCAACGAAAAGCGCTTTTAACCTCGCTGTTTGGAATTAAAAAAGTATTTATCAGTGAATTTCAGATGGAGCCATGGAGCAACGAGCCACTGCCGCAAACTCCGCTTGATGAACAGTTTAAAACCTTCGACGTCGAACAAATGCGGGCGAATTTTGATTTCGCCAAACGCGCCCGTTTGTCGCCAGTATATTTTTGGGGGCTGGAATGGTGGTACTGGATGAAGGAGAATCAGGGCCATCCGGAGTTTTGGGATGAAGCGAGGGGATTTTTCAAATAAAAAAGCACCGCATTTGCATGCGGTGCTAAAATCTAGTTCAGAGCTGTCTGGACAATGCCATGAATCATCGAGTGCGCAATGACTCCCTTCATGTCTCTGATGAAATCGCTCCATACCGGCTCATCCAGCGCGTCTCCATCGCTAAGCAGACGCTCAAAGCGAACGACAAACTCGCAGAAAACAGACATGTCTTGCGCGAGCATTTGTTCGATGATCGCGACAAAGTTTCGCTGGATACGATCTGCGTGCGCCTCTGAAATCCGCGTCCTTGGCAAGCTCATCAGCGTTCCCCCTAAAGCAAGAGCCCGCTCAACCGGCTCTTTTCTGCCAATGACGCGCAGAAGCTGGTCGAAATCCTCATCAGTATCGGTCGTAACGGCGATCATGACGTAACCGAATCCCGGGTGCCTCTCCTCGAGCGACGTGGCATCGAATGCATCATGCGCAGCCGCATAATCCCGCGCAGAGTGAATATCATGCCGCTCAAGGGCGTCACACACCAACCCGATGCACACAGTTGCCGCAGTCATGGAGCAGTCCAGCTCTGATACAAAGATGAGAGCCTCCTCCGAGGTCATGCCGGACAGTTGATCGTTCAAACTGTTCAGAACGGACAACATTTGCTCAGGTTCATTGTCGACTGGGGAGTTCAAGCACTCAATGCTCTCTCGAATCTGTATGTATTTATCCATCGTCCGACCTTTCTTTTTTTTATGCGAATGTACGCTGATAAAACTAGCGAATTTTTACCTTTTTGTCAATCCTCTTTTACCTGCATAAAAAAACCAGCTGTTTCAGGCAGCTGGAAGTTGGGATTGCGCCGGTCAAATCGCGCGTTACGCCTTTTCCCACCAATGGTAGGTCGAAACGATGAAGTCGATCATGGCGAGCAGGAATCCGTCTGCCGTGCAATAAGTCATGCCCGGCCGCAGGTCTTCACGGAGCCTCGAAAGGATTTGTCGGCTGACTTGCTGACAACTGATGTTATGCGCATCCTTCGCGTTATCTGCAATTGCATGAAGCCCTTCTGCGATGCGATCGTTCAATTCCGTGTAGTGAGGAACCCAGCCCGCTTCATGCGGCGGCCGAATGAGTTCGTCCCAAAAATCCTCGGGTTCACGCTCATCTTCTCTGGGCTCGGATGACAACTTCCACCACAACAGCTCCGAGAGCTCGTACAAATAAGTATCGACTACCGGTTCCGGCGTCGACACATTTTCGGCAACTCGTAGCGACAGCTCGTCTCCATTCATTTGCCGAATTTCGTCCAAGTCAATTGTATCGTCGCATGCCACGCATGCGACATGCGCCTGAACCAACTCGTCAAACATTGAGCACAACCTCGGATCCTGCCTGAAAGCCTCAAAAAGACTTTCTGTTTCAGCCTCGGTCGGGATGAAGTTTCTCAAATTTGCGTCCATTTTATACCCCTTTGAATGAACCGCATTAAAGCTAGCGAAAAAAGACTCGCGTGTCAATATAGTAGTAGCGCGAGGAGTGACGCGAATCTTTACAGCATTGCCAGTATATGATGTCATGGCAAATCCCTTGGATCGCTCGCCTTTTCGCGGGTAAAACAAAAATTAGGAGGGATCTGATGATGTCGCTCATTTGGAAAACAGTTCGCATTACCGAACTGTGCTACGTTTCGCCGGAAAGTCAGCCTTTCGAAATCAGATATAGGGGACGGGTCGCAGGGGTTGACGGGCACATGGTCAAAGTGATCGACTGCCGCATAACTGACCAGCCCCACACCTGCTCCTTTCCAGACCCTGAGACTCGCTGGTTCAACACCTTGGCAAAAACCTTCAAATCCATCGATGAAGAGTAATGCCTGCACTAACCGCCCGTGTCTGCAAACCATGATCTGCAGCAGCACGGGCGGTCAAATACTTTCGCTCTGCCGAGCGTTTTTTTATACCTTGATTCCGACGTTCAACGTCGGGGTTTCTAAAACGCGACAAAGCGTCTTGACTGAAAACGATTTTTCAGCTAAATTACGGCAACATTTATGGCAGAACTCCGCAACATCGCAATCATCGCCCATGTTGACCACGGGAAGACGACTCTCGTGGATTCTTTGCTTAAGCAATCGGAGACTTTCCGCGAGCGCGGACTTGAAGGCGAAACCATAATGGACACGAACGAACTTGAGCGCGAACGCGGGATTACGATTTTTTCTAAAAACGCGGCAGTCATCTACAACGGCGTAAAAATCAATATCGTGGACACGCCCGGCCACGCTGATTTCGGCGGGGAAGTGGAACGCATCATGAACCTTGTTGACGGCGCACTGTTACTGGTTGACGCCAAAGAAGGCCCAATGCCTCAAACGCGCTTTGTTTTGAAAAAAGCCATTGCCGCCGGCCATCGCATCATTGTTGTAATCAATAAGATTGATAAGCCGGATGCGCGTCCGGACTGGGTCCTTAACCAAACATTCGATCTCTTTGTTACGCTCGGCGCCAGCGACCGGCAGACGGATTTCCCGGTAATTTACGCGTCTGCAAAACAGGGGAAAGCCGGCCTCACGGAAAATCTGGCTGACATGAAGGACGTGGCGCCGCTTTTTGATACCATAATTAAAGAAATCCCTTCGCCGTCTAGCGACGCCAATGCGCCGCTGCAGGTTTCCGTGGCCAACGTCAGCTATGACAATTACAAGGGCAAAACTGCCATTGGCCGTGTTGTCCGCGGCACGCTCAAGCCCGGCATAGTCGCATGGATCAACCGCGACGGCGTGATTGCACAAGCAAAAATCACAAGCGTCATGGTTTTTGACGGCATGGGCAAACGCGACGTTCCGGAAGCTCCGGCAGGCGAAATCGTGGCATTCACAGGAATCGATGGGATCAATATCGGGGAAACAATTGCGGATCCGAACACGCCAGAAGCATTGCCAGTCATGAAGATAGAGGAACCGACTGTGAAAATGACTTTTGGCGTCAATACCTCGCCATTCAGCGGAAAAGAGGGCCAATACACCACCTCGCGAAACATTAAAGAGCGTTTGGAGCGCGAACTGCAAAATGATGTGGCTTTGCGCGTGGAACAGGGTGCGTCCGGCGAAGCCGGATCCGGTTCTGCCGGGGAAAATTTTGTGGTGTCCGGCCGCGGCGAACTTCATCTTGCCATTTTAATTGAAAAGATGCGGCGCGACGGGTTTGAGCTTCAGGTTTCGCGGCCGCAGGTCATTTTTAAAGAAACCGCCGGCGGCGATCTTATCGAACCGTTTGAAGAAGTTTCCATCGAAGTGCCGGAAAATATGTCGGGAAACGTAATTGAAAAATTAGGCAAACGAAAAGGCGAATTAAAAGATTTACGCACCGAGAATGGCATTTCATATTTGGAATTCGTTATTCCGACGCGCGGATTGATCGGCTATCGCAACGAATTCATGGTGGACACGCGCGGACAGGGGATAATCAACACTTTATTTTTAGGATATGAACCGTACGCCGGAGACATGGTATCAACCTTGCACGGTTCGCTCGTTGCATTTGAAGATGGCCTTTCAAACTCCTACGGTCTTCAAGCCGCGCAAGAGCGCGGACAGCTGTTCATCGGCCCCGGCATACCAATTTATGAGGGCATGATCGTGGGTCAAAACGCCAAACCAGAAGATTTGGTCGTCAACATCTGTAAAGAAAAACGCCTGACTAATATGCGCTCAAAAGGGGAGGGGGTAGCATTGGGATTGGATGTTCCGCGAACCATGAATCTGGAAGCGGCTTTGGAATACGTAGGAGACGACGAGCTTGTAGAAGTAACCCCGAAAAACATCCGTTTACGTAAACTGCTTTTAAAGGAATACGAGAGAAAAAGAGCCCAACAGGTATAAAAAGCTGAAATCGGCAGTCCGATAGACAGAAACGCATAAAACGCCAAGAACACTTGACAAAGTGTCCTTTTTGTGTTATATTAATATGGTTTTTTTGAAAGGAGCCCGGATGAAAAAGATTGAGGCAGGAGTATTCATTTTGATCTTTCTCATCAGCTCCACCTTCACAATCTACGGATTGTGGTGGGGCTGCAAGTGGACGTGGAGCGCCATGTGCAAACTGCCTGACAAGGTGGACAAAGCCATGGACCGCGCCATCGAGGCCACGCGGCCGCGATGACCGTTCTGCCCCCCAACACCCCCTCAAAGCAATAGCTTGGGGGGTTTTGTTTTTCGGACTTCATAGACTTTATAGACTTGATGGACTTTATAGACTTTATAGACTTGATGGACTTGATGGACTTTATAGACTTTATAGACTTGATGGACTATGACAAACGTCAAAGCAAAACGCCACGTTCTCCACACCCCCAACCCGACTTGGTGTTTTATTATTCGTATCTAGTATGCTAAATTCAAACGACCAAAATATGATCCGCACGGAAGTAGTTTTAGACATCGAAACCCAAAATACCTTTCAAGACATAGGCTCATATAACGCCAGCCTATTGGACGTCTCCCTTATTGGCTGTTATTTTTACGAAACTGACACATTTGAAACTTTTCTTCAAGAAGATCTGCCAAAACTTTGGCCGCGGCTTGAACGCTCGGATCGCATAATAGGATTCAACCTCTTCGGCTTTGATTATCCTTGCATGCAAAAATATTATGCCGGCGACCTGATGAAATTGCCGACAGTGGACATACTGGTGGAAATCGAAAAGCGGCTCGGTTTTAGAATCAAGCTAGACATAGTAGCGCAAGCCACATTAGGAATGGGTAAAAGCGGACACGGGCTTCTGGCGGTCGAATATTGGAAAAACGGCGAGCTAGAAAAATTAAAGAATTACTGCCTGCAGGATGTCAGGGTGACTAGGGACATTTATGAAAAAGCACTGATTGAAAACAGCATCGCGTATTTTGACCGAATGGGACAAAAACAATCCATACCCATGCCAATTATGCCGGCGGAACCGTCTGAAAAACCGTCAATCAACCTAAGCTTGGGCTTATAAATAAAGTTCTTTATTCTGATTTGAATTTTATCCCCAGCTGGTACCTGTAACTACTATATCTTGTGGTATAATCAAGAAGCGACCACAAGATATAGTGGTCGCGGGTTCCAGCAAAAACAAAATCCCGCCCAAAAACGGGACAAAAAACTTCTTTTCGGACACCGTCTCCGATGCCGGAAGGAGGAGAAAACCCAAAAACACGCGCTTTGATGACTGCAGGTCGTCAAAAGGGTTATGGACCGCAATATACGATCCATACGGGCTTGGTCAAAGCCCGGCTGAACTCGCAAAACAATAATAAATAAGGAGCTTCTGAAAAGCCTTCAGACCGGATTTTTTCAGAGTTTCCTAACTAAAAATCTCCCATATGAAAGAGACGGTTGTTTCAGGCGTGTCCCGCAAAGAAAACACTGCGGACAAACAAGCCTCGAGCACTGCGGATGCAGTACTCACTTTTCTTACTTCGGTAAAATCAATCCGCCGCCGCAACGGGAAGATTGATGACTTCAAACCGGAAAAACTGGAAAAATCCATTCTGGCCGCTTTTAGAGATGCCGGCCAAAACCAAAATAATAAGCCGCTTGCCGCAAAAATCACACGCAATGTTATTACAAGGCTGACATTGAGATACGACGGACATACGATCCCGTCAACCGACACCCTAAGGGAAATAGTCGGCGTTACTTTGATTGACGCCAATTTCAGCCACATCGCCAAAATATATTTGGCTTTCCACGGCAAGACGCACTTCCAAAATAATGAACCAGTATATGGAAAAGGCGTTGAGTTTAAAAGGCTGTACTCGAAAAAAGGGATCCATCCTTTTGACGAAATCGCGTGGGAAAAACGCGATGCAATCATCACCAATGAGAAAGGGGAGACTGTGTTTGAACAAAAAAACGTAGAGGTTCCTAAACCGTATAGCCAAACAGCCACGAATATAGTCGTATCAAAATATTTCCGCGGCCGGCTGGGCACGCCAGAACGCGAACACTCGGTGCGCCAAATGATTGGCCGCGTATCGCAAACCATAACCGATTGGGGCAAGCGCGGCGGTTATTTCAAAACCGAGGAAGATGGACAAATTTTTGAAGCTGAATTGACCTCCATCTTAGTCGACCAAAGAGCCGCATTTAACAGTCCGGTCTGGTTCAACGTAGGCGTCAACCCGCATCCGCAATGTTCAGCCTGCTTCATAAACTCGGTGCAGGATGACATGCGCTCCATTTTAGGCTTGGCCGTAACCGAAGGAATGCTTTTCAAATATGGTTCGGGAGCGGGCTCGAATTTGTCGGCGTTGCGTTCGAGTAAGGAAAAACTGGGAAATTCTTCCGGTTTTTCATCAGGTCCGGTCTCATTCATGCGCGGTTACGACGCCTTTGCCGGCGTAATAAAAAGCGGCGGCAAAACACGGCGCGCCGCCAAAATGGTGATCCTCGACATAGACCATCCGGATATTGCGGAATTTGTCTGGTGCAAAGCCAAAGAAGAGAAAAAAGCCCACGCATTGATTGATGCCGGTTATGACGGCGCTTACACTGGCGAGGCATATTCTTCAATCTTCTTCCAAAACGCCAATAATTCCGTGCGTGTAACGGATGAATTTATGGAAAAGGTTGGGCAAGGCGGGGATTTTTGGACAAAATTCGTCAGCACCAATGAACCGTGCGAGAAATTTCCGGCGCAAGACATGATGCGCCAAATCGCAGACGCGGCCTGGCGATGCGGCGATCCCGGCGTGCAGTTCGATACAACTATCAATGAATGGCACACCTGCGCAAACACCGACCGCATTTACGCATCCAACCCTTGCTCCGAGTATATGTTCTTAAATGACTCGGCTTGCAATTTAGCGTCAATCAATCTGATGAAATGCCGCGACAAAAACGGCGAATTCGATGTCAAGCAATTTGAGCACTGCTGCCGGATAATGATAACAGCGCAGGAAATTTTGATTGATTTCTCATCATATCCAAATCCCGCAATTGAAGAAAATTCCTATGCCTACCGTCCGCTGGGCCTAGGCTACGCCAACCTTGGTTCACTGCTTATGCACATGGGCTTGGCTTATGATTCTGATGAAGGACGGAATATGGCGGCTGCCATTACTTCGGTGATGTCAGGAACCGCCTATGACCAATCCGGCAAAATCGCAGAAAAACTCGGCACCTTCAGAGACTACGCCGTCAACCGCGAGCCAATGCTCCGCGTCATCAAAAAACACCGCGACGCAGCGTATAAATTGCAGCCAAAAGGCGTAATGGACAACCTGTATAAATCGGCGCAAGCTGTCTGGGACGCAGCAACGGCAACCGGAGAAGAACATGGTTTCCGCAATGCACAAATTTCGGTTTTAGCTCCCACCGGCACCATCGCATTTTTAATGGACTGCGACACAACCGGCATTGAGCCGGATATTGCGCTGGTCAAATACAAGTGGCTGGTTGGCGGAGGTATGATAAAAATCGTCAATCACACTGTTCCGGAAGCATTGCATAAGCTTGGTTACACCGAAAGCGAATGCCGTGAGATCCTGGATTACATTGACAAAAACGATACAATTGAAGGAGCGCCACACCTGAAAGAAAAGCATCTGTCGATTTTCGACTGCGCTTTTGCGCCTGCCAAGGGTTCGCGTTCCATTAATTACATGGGCCACATCCAAATGATGGCCGCTGTCCAGCCATTCATCTCCGGCGCCATATCAAAGACCGTTAACATGCCAAACAACGTTACGGTTGAGGATATAATGAATGTGTTTATCGAGAGCTGGAAATTGGGGCTGAAAGCCGTGGCGATCTATCGAGACGGCTGCAAACGCTCACAGCCTTTGACACTCACTAACAATGCTTTATCTGATAAAAAAGACTCTGCTACTGCTACAAATATGGGAACAGAAGTGAAAGTTTCGACGCCGCGCCGCCGCCGTTTGCCGGACGAGCGTAAATCCTTGACGCACAAATTCCAAATCGGATCGCATGAAGGTTTTATAACAGTTGGTTTGTATGACGACGGCACGGCCGGTGAGGTGTTTATCAACATGAATAAAGAGGGGAGCACACTGTCCGGATTGATGGATGCTTTTGCGATTTCGGTTTCCATCGGCTTGCAATACGGGGTGCCTCTTAAAATCTTGGTAAATAAATTCTCACACGTCCGCTTTGAACCGTCAGGATTCACTACCAATCCGAACATTCGCGTGGCAAAATCTATTGTTGATTACATTTTCCGCTGGCTTGGATTGAAATTCCTTTCGCCGGAAGAGCGCCGTAATCTAGGCATTGCCAGCAACGAAGATTTGTTGGCAGCCGAAACGCCGCCCGACGCTGGCCACGCGGCGGAAAATGAAGCCGTAAGGCAATTTACAGCAGCGCAACCCAAACAAACCACCTTACTGGCAACCTCTGCTGAAAATGCGGCTGAGGAGTCGCAATTAGAGCGCTTGCAAGCCACTTTCAACAACCAATCCGACGCTCCGGCCTGCGACGTCTGCGGCTCCATGATGGTGCGCAACGGAGCCTGCTATAAATGCCTAAACTGCGGTTCAGTTGCCGGCTGTTCCTGAAATGACTTCATTTGATTAAAAAAGAAAACCCGCTGCATGGCAGTGGGTGAGAAAAGGGTTGTGTCTGCCTCTCTGGGCTTCTTGCCCAATGAGGCAGACTGTGGTTGAACGGACATGCGGGGATGCCCTTTTATTGCCGCTTTTGCGAGGCGTTGGTCAGATGTTGATCGGGGTGCCTTGCGCATCCGCGACCTCGCGCCTTGTCAGTCGAATCGTGATCTCCAGCCCGGACTTCGTCTGCCGGCAGGAAACCCAGCGTTCGCCGCCCTTGATGCACATGCACTGGCAGTCAGTGCCTCTGAACATCCTTTGCGCCGCAGTACGCAGTGCCATCTCGGTCACGTCAGGCAGATCCTTGAACTCCACCTTAAGGACCTTGGTGACCCTTGAGAGGTAGTTCTGCTCCAGAATCATCTGGAGCTGGGTCGTGGCCATGCTGTCCGTGGAGACTTCCACAACAATGTTCAGCTCGGTCATTTCTCCTCCTAGCGTTAAAAACTCGATGACTGGCCGTGAATATAATGCAATTTTGTTTCGTTGTCAAGTATTATGGACGAAATAAATACGCCGCAACCAACCGGCATGCTCCATGTCTATACCGGAAACGGCAAGGGTAAAACAACGGCCGCTGTCGGACTTGCCATTCGCGCGGCCGGTGCCGGCAAACGCGTGACAATTATTGCTTTTGACAAAGGAGGAGAAGGACACTATTTTGAACGCGATTTTATCCGCCAGCGCATCCCTGAAATCGTTTTTTTTGCAACTGGTTGCGACAGGATCGACCCTAAAACGCAAAAATTCAGATTCGGCGTTACAACCGATGATCGTGCCGAGGGCGAACGCGGACTAAAAATAGCCCGCGATCTGATGATGCAAGCGCGCTTTGATATTATGATCTTAGATGAAATCAACTCCTCTACAGCCCTTAAAATCGTTGATGAAGCAGCTGTCATACGATTGCTCGACGAGCGGCCACGGGCTCTGGAATTGATACTAACCGGCAGACAAGCGCCGGAATCCTTTATTGAACGAGCTGAT
>JAHJFW010000041.1 GCA_018824765.1 Patescibacteria group bacterium | reverse complement strand
GTGTTCGAGGGCGGTGTAACGCGCGTCGCCGTGGAAAAAGCGGATTTGATTCAGGCGGTCTCCGGCATGGAGCAGTATTGGAAAGCTTTTTGGCACGATTTCAAGCCAGAGTTCGCCCGCGTAGCCGGCTGGCACAGAATCAAAACGCGGCACGCCGTCACATAAAAGCCGCGTGCGCAAATCAATGCGGCCGCATGACGATTTATTCGATGTTGTGGCCCTGATTCCCGGAGGAAGATTAAAAGTTTCTTTAAGTTTGATCAGATAAATTCCGCCGATTTCCAGCGGCGTGTTCAGGTTGGCATGATACAGCGCGCCGTGTTTTGCGATTTGGCTGACTTTTTCATTGGGGCGCGGGAGATAGGAGCCGCGCAAGCGGTAGACTTCTTCAGTCAGCGTCAAATCCAAGGATGACGGTTGGACTGCCGACGGGTCTGCGTCTTTTATGTAACCCGCAGCCATCATTTCGGCAATCAGTTGGTATGGAATGGCGCCTGTTCGGCTGGACATAATGAGGGGAAAATAAACAATTTACGAATGACTAATGACTAATGACGAATGAAAGTATTATTCCTAAATTCGTAATTCGGATTTCGTCATTCGGATTTTACTAGATAATAATCAATAAACAATTTTTCAAACCAACCTTATCGCTTCGGCGGGGCTGTATCAAGGCGTATAAAAAAGGGGCCTTTCGGCTCCCTTTTTAATTATATTTTGGTGACATCTATCGGTACTGCCGGTCCCATGGTGGAAGTTAGCACGGCTTTTTTGATGTAAACGCCTTTTGAAGACGCTGGTTTTGCTTTGCGCACCGCGTCGATTACGGCTTTGAAGTTTTCTTCGAGTTTGTCCGCTTCAAGCGAAGTTTTGCCAATGACTTGATGCAGATTGCCTGTAGCATCATTTTTCAGTGTAACCTTTCCGCGCTTTAATTCTTCGATCATCTTTTTCACATTCGCGCTGACCGTGTCTGTCTTCGGGTTAGGCATCAGCCCTTTGGGTCCAAGGATTTTGGCGACCTTTGCCATTTTAGGCATCATGTCCGGCGTGGCCACTGCAATATCGAAATCAATTTTGCCGGATGAGGCGATTTGCGCAACCATCTCTTCGCCGCCGACAATTTCGGCTCCGGCGTCTGTAGCTTCTTTTTCTTTATCAGCCGGCACAAAGGCAGCGATTTTTACTGATTTGCCGATTGATTGCGGCAAAATCAAAGTAACCCTGACCTGCTGATCACCTTTTTTCGGATCTATTCCGAGATTAAAATGCGTTTCAACAGAACCATTGAATTTGGTTGTTGAAGTCTTTTTTACCAACTCAATCGCCTCGGCGGCAGAGTGGACCTTTTTAGGGTCAATGAGCTTTTTCAGCTCCGAATAGCGTTTTGAACGCGGCATATAGCTGTGGTGCGGACGGCTTTTAGACCTCCCACGGTTATTGAATGAATGACAGGATACTATGTTAAATCAATCTATGGGTCAAGAGCGGAGGACGGCGCCCCGTATTCTACTGACCTTCGCATAAATAGACTCGCTTTCGTCATTCCTGCGAAGGCAGGAATCCATCCGTCTTTCTGATGGATCCCAGCCTGCGCTGGGATGACGGGAATGTTCACTTGATTTGCGAAGGTCAATAATATACCGTTAGAATTCAAAAAGAGCGCCGGAGCGCTCTTTTCTATTACGTTCAACGTTACACGATTTACGTTACACTACCAAGAGCCCCATCTGTTTTGCCGTCCCCTCGACTTGCCGCACGGCGGCTTCAACTGTGTGGCAGTTTAAATCAGGAAGTTTTTTTTCCGCGATTTCGCGGATTTGCGCTTTTGTGATTTTACCGATTTTTTCCTGTAGCGGTTTGCCGGATCCTTTTTGGATTCCAGCTGCTTTTTTTAGCATTTCCGCAACCGGCGCGATCTTTAAAATGAAATCGTAAGTGCGGTCTTCGTAAACGGTCATAACAACCGGAACGACATCGCCGCGGCGGTCGGATGTGGCGTCGTTGAATCTCTTGCAGAATTCAGCAATGTTCAAGCCGTGCGGCCCAAGCGCGGTTCCGACCGGAGGCGCAGGCGTTGCCTGTCCGCCGACGATTTGGAGTTTGATAAGTGTTTTTACTTTCTTGGCCATATTTTTGAGAGAATGACAAATTACGAAATCCGAATGACTAATTGTTGATTACTAACATTTAATTTCGTGAGTGATGTTCTTGAACGGCGAGAAGCGCGTCGTTCAAGAAATCAGTACGAAAGTTTTCCGCCCCCGCATCGAAGACTGAGCACTGAGAACTTAGCACTGAGAACTTTTTTATATCTTCTTAACCTGCGTAAAGTCCAATTCGAGCGGAGTTTCCCGTCCGAACATTGAGACCAGCACCTTAACCTTTCCGCGCGCGCCGTCAACCTCGTTGACTTTTCCTTCAAATCCCTTGAACGGGCCGTCGCCTATTTTTACTGGCATTCCGGGCTGTATGTCAATGGTGAAGCTCGGTTCTTCGCTGGCGCCCATCCGCTTGAACAGATTTTTTATCTCATCTTCGGAAAGGGGGGAAGGGGTGGTGCCGGTGCCGATGAAACCAGTAACGTTCGGCGTGTTGCGGACTACATACCACGAATCATCAGTCACAACCATTTCGACTAAAACATAACCGGGGAAGATTTTTTCTTCCACTATTTTGCGTTTGCCGTTCTTGATTTTAATCTTTTTTTCCGTGGGGACGATGACGTTGAAAATCTTGTCGTTCATTCCGAGCGTCGCAATACGGCGTTTCAGGTTGGTTGAGACGTTTTCTTCATAGCCCGAATAGGTATGTATCGCATACCACCTTCTTCCGAGATCAAGGGTTTGTTTGGCCATAGGTTATGAAGAATGAAGATTGAAGAGCGTAATGATTAAATTATTCTGCGGTTGGTGTTTCGGATTCTGCGGCCGGAGCTTCCGGAGTAGGTGTCAGAGTCGTGTCTTGGTCGCTGAAATCCATTATCGGAGTTTCTCCTTCGGTTTGCACATCAACCGGTTCCACGTTAACCGGCTGTTCAGGCTGGGCCTCGGTTTGAGCCATATTGCTCTGTTGCGCTGACAAACCGGCGTCAACGACGCGGCTAAAACCGAAATCCAACAGCGTAAAAAATCCTGCCAAAATAAGGCTGACAGCAATGACTAAGGCGCTGTAACGAAGCGTGTTTTGTTTTGATGGCCAAGTTACTTTTTTAAGTTCTGCCTTGGATGACCTTAAGTAATTAAGCAGCGCTTGGATTGAATTCATAGGTGTTAGAAGTCTGTCAAGTCCATCAAGTCTATAAAGTCCATCAAGTCAGAAGATGATATTCTATGACTTTACGGACTTTCAACTTTATGGACTTCAGTATACTCCGATTTAATGGTTTCTAAAAAGCCCTTCCCGGGCCGATGGCTGCAAGATAGCACGGGTTACAGGGTTTGACAAGTTACGTTTATACGTGTAAAAAGACAATACTATTGTTCCTTATAGACGATAGACGCACATTTAAAAGGACGGCGGCCATGAATCTCATCCCCGTTCGAGTAAAAGGCGCGGTTTTTGAAAAACTCGTGCCTATAGGTCAGCCGGGAGATCCGGCGGACTTCCTTACCGCTTTGCTGAATGTCGAAGCGGAACTGGCTTTTGTGGAAGGCGTTGTTTTACAAGATGCGAACGGACTTCCACTTTCTTCTTTGCTCGATGGCGTGTTTTCACCCGATGAGCAAGAAGAGCTGTTGGATGCCGTAAGAGCCATGAGAGGCTTTCGCATCTTCAGAATCGGCTGCTCTGTGGATTCCGTTCCGCATAGTCCGTGGCGCCGAGTTTGGGATCTCGATGATTTGGAGTACGCTTTTCGCGAAGCTCTGAATCCGATCACCAAGATGGTATATCCCTACCTTGCCTCGGAAAATGATGATTGCATCCTTGGCGAGGAGTGCGTAGAAGCGGTCAGCGAAACCGCCCGTCTCGTGTGCCTTTGGTCGGCGTTGCTGCTGTTGGCAGCCGAGTGTGTTCATTTGAAAATAAGGTTACAAAAAAAGAACGCACCTCGGCCATTCTTTGACGCGTAACGTAAAAAAAACTCCCAACCGATCTCTCAAGATCGGTTTTTTTTTCCAAAATCCTCGTTACAAATTTACCAACCATTTCCACGTTTCCCCATTGTCATCCTTGCACATTTTATTAATTCTGGATTCCAGCCTGCGCTAGAATGACATTTTTTTCATTCGTCATTAGTCATTCGGATTTCGTCATTATTTTTGACTATATATCCAGATTCGCATTCTTCGCGTGGGTCTGGATGAATTTTTTGCGCGGGGCTACTTCAGAGCCCATCAAAATATCGAATGTCTCATCAGCTGCGGCAGCGTCATCAATTGTAACCAATTTCATTACGCGATTACCGGGGTTCATTGTGGTTTCCCATAAT
>JAHJFW010000040.1 GCA_018824765.1 Patescibacteria group bacterium | reverse complement strand
CGGTATATGTATGGGGAGGAAATTTTCAAAAATGACAGATGCGGTGTTGAATGCCGTGGCAGACGGGATCGAAATTTTAGAATACTCGGTATATAAACCCGGCGCGCTGATGCGTTACGGGTATCCATTTATTAAGGAGGTGGAAAATGAACGTGCGCGGCGGCAAATGAGAAGCGCTGCGTGGAGACTGAAACGGAAGGGATATATTGAGGAAAAAAGAGAGCTGCGAGGCCGCGCATTTCGTTTGACTGAATTGGGCGAGAAAATTATACGGAGCGACGAGTCCGCTTCTTTCAATCCCGTGGCGTTTCCGCCTAATATTTTTCTCATCGTTTCCTTTGATATTCCTGAACGATTCAAACATGCACGTCAAAGTTTTCGTACCGTGCTCAAAACACTGGGATTCCGCCGACAGCATTTGAGCGTTTGGATTTCGGATAAAGACTGGACCGCATATCTTGAAAAGATGCTGGAAAATCTAAAAGTCAAAGACTGGGTTGTGCTTATGAAAGGTGAAATCATCCTTCCAAAGCCGACACTTTAGTTACTAATTAGACATTTTTTCAATAACCGTCCACTAATTCAAAAGCCGTCCCTCTATTGACGCGATCGCGTAAATTGAGGGACGGACTGCCAGATTACAATTTTAAGCATGGTATCACCACTACTTACCACTCCACTACTTACCACTCCACTACTCACTACAAACTACTCACTACAAACTACTCACTACAAACTACTCACTACAAACAGCCTACTCTCACGGACACACCGGAGCGCCGCTAACGCCTTTTAAGAGTTGGCACTCTGAAAATAAAACGTAATTATAAAGTCCTGACAGCACATCCTGCTTAGGCATGCTGACCACTATTTTTTGCGTTGTTTTGCCGTATGTTCCCTCGGCGCTCAAGGTTATATCCCCGGGAAACGCCACTGCCGAACCGGCGTTAAAAACGCTGATTGTCACATTTGAAACATCGCCGTTCATTGCCTTCAACCTCAAACGATAAGCCTTTGTCGGATCGAGGCTGATATCAAGCGATGGCGCAAAAGCATATAAAACAACGTAAGCGTCGTCCGACGGCCACACCACGGTAGCGCCGGACTGCCATTGCGCATAGCCGACTTCCAACTGCCCCGAACCATCCCACGTAATCTGGATTGAATCCACTCCGGCTGCCGCGCCCAAATTATCAGGATCAAAAAGATCAAGCACTCTGAAGTCATTTTCCGTGATTGCGGAAAACTTTTTATCCGAGACCTGTTCGACCGCGGCCGTCGAAACCCATTTGCCGGCATTCGGATATTCGCTGGACAAGCCGGCCGCATAAGACAAAGTTTCGGAACGCTTTCTGATTTCAAAAAGTTGGCGCTCAATGCCTGAATCAGCCATATAATAAGCGGCTACGCTGTCATCAATATCTCGCGCGCGATGCGAATCCTCAAGCACGACCGTGGCTATCCCAAGACCGGCAAGCAAAATCGTAAAGGTCATTATCAAAGCCAAGGGGAGAATATTTCCTTCCGAGGTCCTGCGTCCTAGGTCCTGCGTCCTAGGTCGAGAAGATGAATAGAAAAGGCGGAATGATGGTTTCATATCATCGCAGATAAACTCTTGACGAAACGGTTGTTTGAACTTGCAAAGTGTCCTGCTCTTTTGGATTCGAGGCCATATAGCGCAGAGACAAATCCAATGTTACGAACGGCTGGACGTCATTTTGATATGCGCCATTGATTAATTCAAAAGGCGAAACCGACGGGCGCACGTAAACATAGAAACGTTCGACGCTGATGTTTTTGCCTGACACCGGCGTCCAACTTGCGCCGCCGTCAGTAGAAAGCAATAGGCAGCGCACTGCCGGCAAATCATCGCACTCGGCCTGTCCGATGTCGGATTGTTTGAAAATTATCCGCAAGCCCGTTGGCGCGACCAAACGCAACTCGGTTTCACGCGCTGAATACGGTGACGAATATGACAAAGGATTATTTCTGGCGGCGCGCACTACCATTTCAGTTATAAAACGCGCATCCTGATTCAATACGGAGCGGTTTGCGATTTTTCGATGCAGCAGATTAAAGGATGAAAAAGTCTGTGCCATTACCAAAACCAAAATAGAAAAAAGCGCTGTTACAATTAACATTTCCATTAGGGAAAAACCGGGAAGGCCTACTCTGGTTTTAGCGCCAGTCAAATAAATCCTCATATAAAACAAAACTGAAATCCTGTCCCCTTCTGCTCCATGCCACGCGCGATTCCACCCTTATGCCTAATTTCGCCTGCGTACCGCAATCTTCGCCGTCGTTTTTATAACTCAAACCGGCAGGATCATTGCAAATCGGATGGAAAATTAATAGCCGGCGCCAATCTGTCGGAACGGCTGAAGCGTCGTTTTGCGTAAAAAAATCCGGTGTTTCATCGCCACTTGAACGCTTGATGATTGTCCTGTCAGAACTTAAATCCGCAGCGCTAAAATCAAAAGCCACGTCAGCGGTTGACGCTTTCCCGTCCCAGAGCGGCGTTGCAGAATAATCATTGCCTGCCGCATACAGCTCGTCATCAAATGCATAACCGGCAAGCCAGTTGGAATCACGCACCTGCTTTGCCAGCTCAATCCCCTCTCTGGCCAAATTCACGGCTACAACTTCGTCGGAATCGCGATCAGACAACTTGAGATTGGAAAAAACCAAAGTTGCCGCCGCAAACAAACCGGTACTGATAACAGCTGTCGCAATCAACAACTCAATCAATGTTTGTCCTTTGGTTAGTTTCATGCAGATGGTCTACGAAATTACGAATTGGCTTCACGAAATTACGAATATACGAATGTCTGGGTCCTAGGTCCTAGGTCTTCCGAACCTAGATTCTAGATTCAAGATTCCAGATTCTTCCCTCCCCTATTCCACCGACACCCTGCCTGATTGCGCATTAATTTCCACGACTGCGGTTTTTCCTGATTGTTGGTGTTGTAAAGTAATATTTAAAATTTTCGGTTCAACCGGTGAGCATGCGGGCAGTCCTGATTCTCCGCAGGCTTCAATGCGCATTATACCGTTCTGCCGCGAAACAGCCATCGACGCCTCGGTTAGATATCCTGTGTCGGTCATCAATTCGGTAATTGTAACCTTATCGCCGCCCAAGGGATTCAAATTTCTTCGTAACACGATCTCATTCTCCGAGCTTAACCTCCAATCCGACTGATTGAGATCAATGAATAATGCGTAAGATCCGCTGTCTTTGTCAAAAGTTATGCCATAACGGGCGGCAGGCTCTGGCGCGCACGCCCCGACACAGGCTGCGGCTGAAGGATTTTCCGCTTCGCACACGCGCTTGCCGCCGGCAATGTCGCAAATTTTTACATTATTGGCGGCCAAAGCACGGGCTTGGATATTGCGGACATCGCTCGCCAAAAGCCGCGCCGCAGTTGCCAGCTCCTCGGTTTGCCGCGTACTGCGCAGACTGAAAACTGTGGCCGTAGAAATCAAAGTTAAAATCGAAATGCTGATCATCAGCTCGATCAGGGTGAAGCCGGAATAGGTTTTAGGTGTCAGGTGATAGGTTATAGGTTTTTGTTTTGAAGTGGTCATAAAAATAAAGCGCCGAGCCAATTTCGGATTGCATCTCCGAACCATATGGCTGATACAAGGCCGAGAGCGAGCGCGGGTGCAAATGGCACGCGGCTGCCTTTTTTGACAACACCAAGAACGAATAACGCGGCAACACCGACGCCTCCAAAAATATACGCCAGATAAATCGCGATGCCAGTCTCCGGCCATCCCAAAACCAAGCCCATCATCGCGCCAAACCAAACATCACCGCTGCCAAGCCAACGGCCGCGTGAAAAAAACCATTGGCAACCAAAAAAAATCACGGCGATTGCCACACCGATAACAGTTTGATAGGCCGTCATTTGCAAATTCCCGAAAAAAAACGCATTCCCGATCCGCCAACCGACGCCGATCAAGCCTACTGCCGCCATAATTTCCACCGGCAGCTCTTTCCAGCGAAAATCCATCACCACGATTATCAATAGCGCCAACAGTAGGAACAATTCAAAATAAAACTGCGCGAAATTTGCGCCGAACGGATTTGCGCGAAGCGCGGTTACCACTGCCAATGCGCCAGCCGCGAATTCCACCAGCGGATATTGGAAATGTATTTTTGCGCCGCAGTCAGCGCACTTTCCGCCCAGCATCAGCCAAGAAAAAACCGGGACCATGTGTTTCGGCCGTAATTTCCTTTGGCATGACATGCAACGCGACCGCCCGAACAACGAGCTCATTTCATGCAGCCTGATTACGACAACATTTGCGAACGAGCCAAAACAAGCGCCCAACAAAAAGACGAAAAGAAGCGGGGCGATAAATTCAATCATTACCGTTCGACATCTTCCTGATCAACTCCGCCGGCATGCGCATAATAAGTGCCGGCCGACCCGTATGCGGTTTCCCTTTCCGTGCTGAAGCGCAGAGAATATCCGCCGACCGTGGCTTTATAGAAATAGTACTCATTAGCTTTCGGCCCGATCGGCAAGGGACTTAAAATTACCGCTCCCCCTCCATCCGGACCGACCAAGCCATCTGTAGTCAACCCAATCGCGTTTTGTTCAGCTTTCCCCAACTCCACTCCCTGACTGACGGGATACGACGCTTTTTGCAGCCAATATTGGCTTAAAGCACTGCGCATAACGCTGATATCGGAAACGCGCTTGGCATCACGGCTGGTAGCGCGCGAAACACTCAACGTATAAATTGCGCCGGCCGCGAGCAACCCAGCGATCATTAAAACAATCAGCAGCTCCAAAATGGAAAAGCCGGATTTCAAGGATATTTTCATATATTGCTAGTATATCAAAAATTGCAGCATATCTCAAAAAAGCGGTTAAAAACCGTCCAGCATTCGATAGGCTAAAAACTTTCAAAAAAAACTCCGTTACACAATTTGACGCGGCCGGACAAATTGCGTAACGGCATTTTCAGATTTTAGCTGTACTTAGAGAATAAAACGCGCTTTTTTTCTGTGGATAAGTAGTGTTTTATATAAACTATTTTGCTGGACTTTAAAAAAAAGAGCGGCCACGCGCTCTTTTTTACTCTTTATTTTTTTCGGATCAATCAACTATTCCGTTCTGGTTGGCATTGTGAGCCGTGCCTGCGCTGAGTCCCTGCACTGCCGCGCCTTGCGTTACAAAGCCGATGGTAAATTCGTTGATGTCAGTCATATCAACAAAGGTATAATCGCAATTCGCATACGGATTCACGCATGCCGCCGTGTTCTGCGGATCTTTTACATTGAAAAGGTTAATATAATTGGTTGTAACATTATCAGCGGCAATTCCAGAACAGGTTGACCTGAAAATCGTGCATTGGCTGACGCGCGAACCAGCCGCGCAAGAACAAACAACAGCACCGTCTTGTGCAGCTGCGGCCAAAGCCGTAACCACGCTTCTCACATCTGCAACACGCTTGGCGTCGTTCGCTTTTTGCCGCGCACTACCGAACGCCACCACTGCCAAAGTCGCCAACAGACCGATAATGGCGATGACCACCAATAATTCTATCAAGGTAAAACCTTTTTTCTTAAACATAAATTTATATATATTAATAAGATTGCGTTTATTATAGCACGAGCATTAGGTATGGGAAAAATTTCCAATTATCAATTTTCAATTTTCTAACTTTCCGAAATTGTATATTGGAAATTGTAAATTTTTCTCTTGGTGTTCGTATTTTCGCCATGCCTACCGGCAGGCAGGTAGACCTCCTGTACTTTCCATTACGCCGCTGATGACAGATTATACAAAGGCAGTAAAATCGCCGAGACCATAATACCGACTCCGACGCCGAGCAAAATCATCACCACCGGCTCGATAAGCGAAACCAAATTGCCGACCAAGTTATCGATTTCGCGTTGAAAAAACGAGCTTAAACGTCCCAACACTTCCTCGATCTTGCCGGATTCCTCCCCCACTCCCAGCATTTGAACCATAATCTTCGGAACGTATTTTTCGCGCGCCATGGCAGCCACGATTGAATTTCCGTCATTGACCTCGCGGATAGTTTCAAAAACCAAATGCTTCCATACTTCATTGCCCATAACGCCTGAAACTATCTCAAGCGAACTGACCATATCCACGCCACCCTTGCTCAAAGTCGCCAATGAACGCGAAAACCTGACAACGTAAATCCTGCGAAACAGGCCGCCGAAAATAGGAATGCTCATTTTCAACCTGTCCCACAGATAACGGCCGCTCGGAGTCGTTATCCAATATCTGAAAAATGCGGCCGCACCGACGACTATAATGATAATCAACCACCAAAAATTTTGAAAAAAATTGGCAACGATTATCAGTAACCTTGTACTTAACGGCAAAGCTACATTCGCCTCTTCCAAAATCGCGGTCAATTTAGGCACCACAAAAGCCATCATTATAAATGCCACTACAAACAAACCGCTCATGATAAACGCCGGATAAATCATCGCGCCTCTGATTTTGGAATTCAAATCGTAGTCTTTCTCCATTTGGTCGGCCAGATATTCCAAAACTTCCGTCAATTGGCCTGATGTCTCTCCGGAACGGATCATGTTAACGAAAAAATCACCGAATACGTCGCTGTATTTTTCCAAAGCATCAGAGAATTGCGCACCGCCCTCAACCTCATTCGCCACATCATGCAGTAAACCGCCGAAACGCGGATTTTCCGCCTGTCTGGACAAATTCCGCAATGAATCAACCAGAGGAACTGAAGCGGAAAACATGACTGACAACGTCCGCGCAAACACAACCAAGTCTTTTTGCTTGATGCGGTTCAAAAAACTGAAACCGCCCTTGGCCGGCGCTTCGTGTTTTTTTTCTTCCAAAAGCAGAATCTCGTAACCGCGCTCCCGCAAAGCCATGGCGGCGCTCTCCAAATCAGCGGTTTCAATGTAGCCGGCCTGGATTTTTCCATTAGACTCCTGCGCGCGATATTTAAAGGTCGGCATACCTATTTATACGCCTTTACGCGCTCTTAAAACCGAGCAAACCTTTATGTGCAATTGTATAATCTATCGTCTTTTTCAAACCATCGTCCAAACTGACCAGCGGCAGCCAAGACAGTTTTTCTTTGACATCTGTCAAATCCGGCAGACCGAGCGGAGTAATGAACAGTAGCGGCGGCTGGAATGTGATTCTGGAAGATGAACCGGTCATCTCGATTATACGCTGTGCCACGGAAACGATCGGCATATCAAAATCGCTTCCCAGATTAATCGGGCTGACATTCGCCGGTGATTCCATTAACTTCATCAAACCGTCGACTATATCGCCGACATAGCAGAGCGACGTGCTGAATGTCTCGTCGCCATAAATTACAAGATCCTTGCCGTCCAAAGCGCCGGTTATAAAATCCGGAATCATCTGTCCGTCAAACAGCATCATGCGCGGGCCATAAGTGCGGAAAATGCGCGCGATGCGGATATCGAGTTTATGGACTTGGCTGTAAGTGGCGCAAAACGCCTCGGCAAAACGCTTGCCTTCATCATAACAAGAACGCGTCGAAAGCATATCAACACTTCCGGCTTCCTTCTCCTTAAACATATGGCCGTCTGCCGGACGCGGCCCGTACACGACCGCTGTCGAGGCATGCACGGTTTTGGCTTTATATTTCACTGCCAGATCCAAAACATTTTTCATGCCCAATGAATTCGCGTAAAGAGTCTGCATCTTGTATTGGTCGAATTTTTTCGCGCTGGTCGGACAAGCCAAATGATAAATCTCCTGAATGCCCTGGAATTTCAGCTTGAACCGCACCAGCTCGGGAAATGCCTCGAGATCAAACGGCAAATTGATGTCATGGCGGATAAATTCAAAATCCGGATTTTTGAGCAGGTGGTCAATGTTTGATTCCTGCGATGAAATGAAATTGTCCACGCAAATCACTCTGGCCTCGGCCAGCAATTTCTCACATAAAAACGACCCTATGAACCCGGCGCCGCCAGTTACTAATATATTTTTCTTCTCAAACAATGGTGCTGTAGGCATATGGGATAAGAAATAAATGACGAATGACTAATTACTAATGACTAATGACTATTGACTATTGAAGGAATATTCATAAATTCGTCATTCGGATTTCGTCATTCGGATTTTATTTGGATAAATGACGAATGAAGGAAAAAAATTTCAATACTCTATCTTATGCATACCGGCTACGAGCTACCAGCTACGAGCTACTCCTCTCTATCCTATCTGCTGGCGCTGGGAGCGCATATAGTCAATCATCTTTTTCAAACCTTCTTCCAAACGCACCAAGGGCGTCCAGCCGAGGATATCTTTGGCGCGCGAAATATCCGGCAACGGCGCTTCAAACTGGTAAGCATCCGGCTTTTCAAAGCGGATATGCGAAGACGAATTCGTAATCTCCGCGATTTTTTGCGCCAAGGATACAAGCCTGACTTCAAAATCCGAGCCCAAATTCAGCAAATTCACATCAATAGGCATGGCCAAAAGACGGATTAAGCCATCCACAATGTCGCTGACATAACACAAGGTGATTCTGGCTTCCTCATCACCTTGGAGGATGATCGTCTCGTTATCCAACGCGGCCAACATCATATCCGGAATCAAATTGCCGTCATGGATTTTCATCCTCGGTCCGTAAGTCCTGAAAATGCGCGCTATTTTTACATCGAGTCCGTACACCTCGCCGAACGTCTCCATCAAAGCTTCGGCAAACCTTTTGCCCTCATCATATGCTCCGCGCGAGTTCAGGTGGTCCAACCGGCAATCATCCGTTTCCTTAACAGGCGCGTGGTCAGCGCGCCGTCCATACAACACTCCGGACGATGCGAACAAAACTTTGGCGTTATGCTCCACTGCCAAGTCTAAAACATTCTTGACCCCGATCGAATTCGTCAATGCCGTGGCGATTTTAAAATCATCAAAATGCCGTTTTGAAATCGGACAAGCTAAATGATAAATCTCCTGAACACCTTGAAAGCGCACCTTAAACCTGTCCAATTCCGGAAATTTTGAAAAATCCAATGGCTTAACAATGTCATGGTTGATAAATTCAAAATTCGGATTTTGCAGGAGATGATCAATGTTTTTTTCAGTGCTGGTAATGAAATTGTCAACGCAAATAACATTGGCCTGTAAAACAAGCCTGTCGCATAAATGAGAACCTATAAAACCGGCGCCACCGGTCACCAAAACATTTTTTCTATCAATCTGCTTTGTATTCATAATTCGCCTGACTGGATTGTATCACGTTTTGCTTGCGTTTCCATGGATTGCTGTGAAAAGTGAAGAAACGGTGCATCATAAATGATAAAAAAGCAGTAAAGGCGCTATTGAAAACTAAAACGGCGAAATCGTAAATTTTGAGCATTTCATTGCCAACATAGAACAACGAGGCGTCGAGCGCGCTGCCTAAAAGCACCACTCCAATATAACGGCCGGCTGAACCAGCTGCCGGTTTTTGGTGATTAAATGTCCAGAACCTATGCAGGGTATAGTTATAAATCATGGCCAAAATCAAAGCAATGATGTTTTCAATATATAAAGCACCCTGTGGCCACAAAACCCGCGACAAAAGCGCGTAAACTCCGACCTTTACGCCAAAAGAGCTCGAACCTACCAAAACATATCGTATCAGCATGGGCTTTTCGCGCTTTAAACCTTGCAATATAGCCTGATACATAAGGAAATAATCAATAACCAATAATCAAAATTTAAATCATTGGAAATTGGTAATTATAAATTGAAAATTTTTCCTTCATTCGTCATTCGTCATTCGGATTTTGTCATTCTCTACTTCCCTACTAACTCACCATCCCCAATATCTCCTTAACTTTTTTCACTGTATCACCCGGCAATGAGTGCGCTTTAATGGCATAGCCCGAAGCGCCCAAGGCCATGCAACGCTCAATGTCTTCCTTTTGCCCTAAATTGGTCAGAACCAAAACCGGAATATCGACAGTTTCAGGATCTTTTTTTAGCGCCTCCAGCGTTTCAAAGCCGTCCATCTTAGGCATCAGCAAATCAAGCATTATAAGCGCGGGCCGGTCTTTCTTTACCAATTTCAAACCGTCTTCGCCATTGTTGGCCAACGCAGTACTAAAACCCTCAAGCTCCAATTTTTGGGCATAAATACTCGCCAAAAATCCGTCATCTTCAATCAACAGTATTAAAGGTTTGGACATAAATTGAAAATTGTAAATTGATAATTGAAAATTTTTCCCACATTAGTCATTCGTCATTCGGATTTCGTCATTCTCTCATTCCCCTTCTGTCGTTTCCTGTCCCAAGCGCAAAACCTCCTCAACCGTAGTAGTTCCTTCCAATGCTTTCAACAAGACATCCTGCCGGAGTCTTAGCATACCTTGCCTGTCGGCCTCGGCTTGAACCTCCTCAATAGGGAAACCCCTCTCCACCGATCTTTTTGCCTGAGGCGTGAATTGAAAAAGCTCGGCCACCGCAGTCCGTCCGGAATAGCCTGATCCGCCGCAACGCGCACAACCCTTGCCGTGATAAAACACGGGCACAGCAGAATTGTCAAAACCCTTCTTCAAATATTTAGGCGGAATCTTCCCGAGTTCACGCTGCAATTTTTGCAATGTTTCCGGCGCAATTTCCTGCTCGGCTTTGCAATGCGGACAAATCTTGCGCGCCAAGCGCTGGGCAATACCGATATTCAAAGTGGCTGCCAGCAAAAACGGCTCCACCCCGATATCAATCAAGCGCGGCACCAATCCGAAAACGTCGTTAGTGTGAATGGTGGAAAAAATCAGATGGCCGGTCAAAGAAGCGTGGATTGCCAGTTCTGCGGTTTCTTTGTCCCTAATTTCACCGACCATAATCACATTGGGATCCTGCCGTAAAAGCGAGCGCAGGCCCGTGGCAAACGTATAACCGATATCCGGACGGATCTGCGACTGGTTCACGCCGGCAATATAATATTCAACCGGATCTTCCAAGGTTGAAATATTCACGCCCTCACCGTTCAAAAGGTTCAAACCGGAAAACAAAGTTGTGGATTTTCCCGAACCCGTGGGGCCGGTGATCAAGAACAAACCGAACGGCCGTTTGATCTCCTCCTTGATGAGCGCGATATATTCCTCACGATAACCCAGCTGCTCAAACGTCGGCGCGCCAAGCGAAGTGTCCAAAATACGCATCACCACTTTCTCATTGTCAACAACCGGCAAAGTCGAAACGCGAAAATCGATTTTTTTACCGTTGATTTCTTCGGTAATGCGCCCGTCTTGCGGAATTCTGGTTTCATCAAGCTTCATATTAGCCAGCACCTTGATGCGCGACACCACGGCCGGATGGATATATAGCGGCAAGGCCAGCGAAGTGCGCAACACTCCGTCAATGCGGTAACGCACGCGCGACTCCCCTCCCATGGGTTCAATATGGATATCAGAAGCGCCGCCATCAACCGCCTGCCGCATAATAACAGACACCATCCGCGAAACCGGCGCGCCTTTTATCAACTCTTCCAATGAAGAAATCTCTTCGGCTTCTCCGCGCTGTTTAGCGAACTTGCCCTTAGCCTCTGCTAAGGCGCTTTCCACCTCGCCTCCTCCGCCGCCGGCCTGCCTCAACAATTTGGCGATCTGCACCGATGGCACAACCACGATTTGCAGTTTCCACTTTTTCTCATTGGCCAAAAACTGTAGCGCCTCCTGCGCTTTTATGTCAGAGGCATTTTCCATCGCAACTTGCAACGTTCTGCCGTCAAAACCAATTGGAATTGCGCGGTAATTCGTTATCACCTGCAATGGCAGCAATTCAATCGCCTCTTGGCTGACATTTACAGCGCTTAAATCCACAAACGGCAAACCCAGCGTCTCTGCCTTCACCTTGGCAAAATCAATGTCTGAAACATATCGTCCGCCAATGGCTGCCTGCTCCAGCGTTTTGCCGCGCTTAACGAGCTCAGCAATAATGCCCGCGGCTTTTTCATCAATCAAACCTTTAGAGCGTAGCAATGAAATAATTTTTTCAGACATACGGAAAAATAAATTCCAAATCCCTAATTCCAAATCCCAAACAAATCACAATGTCCGAATGTCCGAAACTTTTTGAATTTTGGTAATTGGGATTTGTTTGTGATTTAGTGCTTGGAATTAGGCATTTATGCATATGCTTTCATTGTGTTGTTGTGGCTTTTTCTTCAGTAAAAGAAGTTGCCGTCGTAGTTGCCGCCTCGATGATGACCGGAGCAAAAGGATTCTGTCTGCCGAGCTCGCCGGCTTCGACTTTTTTAGGCCCAATGGCGTTCAAATCATTAAATACGCTGTTGCCGGAAACGTCGTTCTTCGTATCAAATTTGACGGCTTTTTTAATTGGAGCCATTGGCAATGGAACTGGTTCAAGCAAAACAGAAGCCACCCAAAAACCGGCACCGAGCGTAGCCAAAATCGCAGCTATCAGAATTATGCGGGAAAAAAGAGAATGCGAAACACGTTTATCCATATCAACGCTATTTGGGAGTTGCTGCGCCAGTTGCAGGCGCGTAAACATAAGTTTTCAATTGAATGGCATAAACGGATTCTTCGCCCCGGCTGGCTACGTTTATTCCTTCAATGTCCATGATCCTCAAACTCCTTTCAATATTCTTCAAAAAACGTTTGATCTGCGGATAATTTATGGCCGCCACTGACATGTTGATTGTGATGCCGGAAACGGAAGAAGTGGCGCTCGCTAAAGGACGCGCCGCCTTGGCCGTGCGCGCTTCCGCAAAATTAACGTTCATGATCTTGACGTTATCGCGCTCGGCCGCCGAACTGAACAGAACAAGCAGCTCCGGAATTTCAGCTTCGCGTGGCATGGCAGAATCAACTTTATCCAAAACCGCCGGCGAAATCGCCCCTGCAGCAGCCACTGATCCTTCCAAACTGTT
>JAHJFW010000003.1 GCA_018824765.1 Patescibacteria group bacterium | reverse complement strand
GGCCGCAGAAATCATTCGAAAGTTCATGGATTCCTCCTGCGGCCCACGGCCGCTACGATTCACTCGTAACGCCCGTTTGGGCTGGTTGACCGGACAGCACCATGCCATCCGATCGTTGATTTGTCGAAACAACGAATAGAGCTTCGGGATTGAGGCTCTGGAGCCGTCCCGTGCACTAATTTGGGAAAGGAGGAATATCCCCAAAATAAGCTGCGGAACGGCTTCAAAACCCCACAAAACCGTCTGTTAGAGAACGAGGAAATATAGCATAAATGGCCTCCAATGTCAATAGTCCAAACGTCAATCCCGCCAATACCTTACAGCCAAGGCAGTTTGACCCCAAACCAAAAAATCTCGGTGCCTGGCACCAAGATTTGACTAAAGTTAGCCAAACTTTACGCTTTCCAATCCGGTGCCTGGCACCTTGGTGCCTGGCACCAAAAACTTACCTGAACTTAGCCGAATTTAACGCTTCTCAATCCGGTGCCTGGCACCAAAATTTTCCGGATTCCTGCCTTCGCAGGAATTACAGAGGAAGAGGCGCGAATGTCAAAAACGTTATCACTAAAAGACTTTATGGACTTGATGGACTTTAAAGACTTTATGGACTCTTTCTCTTATCTTTCTTTCGAGCGGCTCAAAGCCCAAGCTGAAGACAGTAAGAATCCAGCCACGGCCCCCATTAACCCGTTGCTCACAAAATCGGGTTTGGCGAAAAACCGCGACGGTAATGGATCATCAATAATCTGCACGCGGACAGAATATCCAAAATAATTCGGCGCTTGGTTGGCGATCTCTTGCGCCACGCGCACGGCCAACTGGGTCGCTTGCGCGCGCACCGTATGATACGCCGTAACCGTCATAACTCCCGTACCGGGCGTCACAGCCGTCAAAATAGTCTCCCGCCATTTCTTGCGCTTATTGATTTCATCCTGCGGAAAATAGTTTTTATCGATACTCGTATCAAGCATCACCGCATTAAAAAAACTGGAAGTGTAAATCACTTCTGACAAATTCTGCGCGATGCGCTCGGTTGACTTTATGGCTGTATAAGGATCCAAGCCCGTAACATTGGTTTGCGTTATCAACAACCGCACGGTCGAAGAATATCGCAAAGGCTGGACCAGAGAAAACGCCACTGCCAATACCAATCCAACCAAAGTGCTTACAGCCACGACGCGCCACGAGTTTAAAAATACTCTTACAAAATTGCTGGATGACATAAGCGAAGGAGTAAATGACTAATGACGAAATCCGAATTACGAATGGGGTAAAAATTTACAATGTTCAATTTACAATTTCCAATGGCGAAATCCAAATGACTAATTCAGTGGACCTTCCTTCATTCGTCATTAGTAATTAGTCATTCGTAATTTGTCTATTGTTTATTTTACCACTTCTCCTGTAATTACAGAACCCAGCTGAACCTTCAAGTCTGATTCCTGGCCTTGGCGCGATATATGCAAAGTAACTTCCATGTCAGGCCTGTACTCTGACAATACCTCTCCCAAATCGCGCGTGCCGTCCAATATATCGCGATCAACACTTAGTATAACATCCCCTTCCAGCAATCCGGCTTTGGCAGCCGGCGAATCTTTCACTACTGCCGGTTTGCCGGTTTTTTTGTCGCCCTTTATATAAGCCCCGTAAGCAGGCAAGCCAGCGCGATCACCGTCGATTCTCCAAGCGGATAAATCAACCGAGCGAACTCCCAAATACGCATGGCGTATGACTTGCTGGCTAAGCAAAGAATTAAAAGACGTATAAATTCCCGAGGCTGGAACAAAACTCATCGCGTCTCCGGCTTTGCCGTCCAATAAACCCAAAAGCGCGCCCTTTGCGCTCCACACAGGAGAACCTTGATCGCCGGCTTCCAAGTAGCCGGTCAGACGGATGCGGCGCATTTCAACTTCGCTTTCAGCCGGCTCTTGCACAGGCAGATTGTCCTGCAAAGAAACAACTATGCTCGGAGCCAACGCGCTCGGCCGCTTTTCCAGCCAAGTTTCAGAACCGGGCAACAAATCAACCACCTGTCCAAAAGCAGACGCAGTCAATTCCTTGGCGGAAAGTTTGAAAAAGAGGGTTTGGTTCAATGAATCGGCCACGACATTTTCAAAAGCATAAGAAGCTCCGTCCAGCCAGACGGAAATATCTGCCGGCTTGTTTTGCCCGAATACAGATACCGTTGTTACAAACCAACCGTCTGATGTCAGGGCTACGGCTTGGCCTAAAATTTTATCCTCGCCCAAACTGCGCTCTTCAACGGTTTTACCCTTGGGTTTTTTATACAACGTAGCAACCGGACTGGCGCGCCTTACGAAAAAAGCCGGCGGAACAAGTGGCGCCAGCAATTTTGATTCTACTTTGACGAGCGACAATTCTGCTGCAGTTGAAGTGGCAGCCGCATTTGTTGACGTGGCAGCTGAAATCTCCGCCCCTGTGTAAGGCGTAATCGGTGTTACATACAAAGCTACAGCCGCGCCTGACAAAGCTCCGGTTACGGCGGACAGTATCATCACAACCGCGGTCCGACTGATTGATAAAATATCTTTTTCCAACATTTGATTATAGATGAAAGGCCTATGAAAATACGAATCTTAGACGAAATTACGAATGGGGAATGATGGAGAGTAGCTAGTACCTGGTAGCTGGTAGCTAGTAGCTGGTATGGGGACGATTTGGAAATTGATAATTGTAAATTGAATATTTTTCCCCAAATTCTAGATTCCAGATT
>JAHJFW010000039.1 GCA_018824765.1 Patescibacteria group bacterium | reverse complement strand
TCATATCGAGATGGATCAGAAAAGAACCGCCTTGCTCGAAGAAAAAGGAATTCGAGTGCTTCGTTTTTGGAATAACGATGTATTGAATGAAATCGAGAGCGTAATGCAGAAGATTTATAACGAAATAACCCCACCTAACCTATCTTACATTAGGAGAGTTAAGGGGAGGAATTGTGTTCGAGCAAAATAAAAACCCCTCGCAAGAATGCGGGGGTGGTTATTCCTCCACTGTGCGAAGGAGGAGTTAGAGGAGGTCATGGCTCACGGGTCTAGTTTCACGCTCCCGGATGGTGGAGCCACACGACCTGCACAGTCTCGAACGGTTCTGCCTCGCCGGCATGGAAGTAGTTCATGGTGATGGTCTTGCAGTCCGGGCTGAACTCGCCCTCGGCAAAATCATACTGGTCGCGGTTTGTTTGGTTCCAGACGATTTTTCTTGCCGAGACCACACATCCATCGTAGTAGTCAATATATGAAGGTCCTAGCCCAGCCATGCGGAGTTGTCCGTTTTCTTTGTAAGATGATCCGATCGGTCCTTTTATGTCCGGTTCCCCCACCTTTACCCACGTATCCCCGCCGATGTACTGGATGCACTCTGCATCCGGCGCTTGGTAGTCCTCGCCGAGCGGCAAGTCGCATCCGCACTGGTTGTGACCTGGGAAGCAGACATTGCCAATGGCATCGGGAATCTTGTCCCCGTTTTCGTCCAGCCCCGGACATGGCATGTTGGGATACCAGGACGTCACTTCGCACTCGCAACTCGGCGCGTCAGCGCACCACCCATTCTCCAGAGTGGGATGGCAGACTTCGCCGCCGCCTGTGCCGCTCGAACTTGAGCCGCCAGCGCCAGTTCCCGAGTTGCCGTTGCCTTGGTTGCCGGTTCCGGTCAGACCCGAGTTACCGGATCCGCCGTTACCGCTTCCGTCGCCTTCGTCCGCACCCGCTCCTCCGCAGGCCGCGATTCCGACAGCCACCAACAAAGAAATGGGGTCAAGTCCCTTTTTCTGTACGGGCAATCCGGCAGGGCGCCGGATCATTGCCCAAATCCGTTTGCACGTACCCATTTGAGTTTTCTCCTCTTCAGTTGTCGAAAGAAAGGCGGCTGATACCTGTCAGCCAAAAGAGCTATATTTACTATACCACAACTATCCCTATCTGCTTAGCATAGGTAAAGGGGAATTGTCAATATCTCATGTGGTGGTGTTGACGAAATTCAATATTTCGAGTAGACCAATATCGGGACGATAGTTCTTTTACAATTTTAAAATGGAGTACAAATGAGCAGTATTGCTGATTCAAACATCCGTGGAACATCTCCAGGAGTTACGATGCTAACCACTATGAGCGAACTTCAACATATCGCATCACGATATGGGATTCCGAATGAAGACTTGTTCATAATGGCTTTGAACCTCTGCGGAGTGCAGAGCGGTTTTGATTTCGGACGCATCCGTTTCGCCCTGACCTTGGATATGTGTGAACAATTTACCTTGGCGGAGAGGCGCCGCATTAAGAATTTTTACCTAGCAGTGCCGATTCGGGAAGATAGTGACTTCTCAGTTCGCGGCGATCGACTAATATTCGACAACCTAGCGTGGGCGAGCGTAATCGGCGCTACGGAAGATCTCTGCGATACTAACTATCCGCGTCGCCATGGGACGGTCTTGAATATTAACCCGAATCGGCGTACGTCATGTCATGGTTGCCAATTCTGCTATACCGGATATCAAGTTCCGAATGACAAGGATTTGCTCCTCACCGAGCCAACGCTTTGCTGTTTTTTCGAGAAGTGGATAGCCGAACATGGTGGCACAAATCTTTCACATCTTGAACAGATTGCCGTGGTTACAGGATGCTTCAAGGATGAGATGGAAGTGTTGAACTTCTTAAAGCTCCTCCGCCGTGTCACCGCGATGCTTGATTTCAAAGGGGAGATTTTCTACCTTGGATCGCAAATATCGTCGGCTGAAGTGATTGCAGCACTGCGAGATGTTCAGCCATTCGCTTACTGCATTTCACTGGAATGTTTCGAGAACCGCGAACGATTGGTACGAGACAAGAAACGCATGATGGGCATTGGTAATGTCCAGCGTGTCCTCGATCTTTGTTTAAAATATGGCCACGTTGCGACCTTCTCGTATATTCTAGGACTGGATTCATTCGAAACAGTTAAAGCGGGATTCTCTATCCTGGTCAAGTGCGTGAATCGTTTCCCGATCGTCAATCTGCTGCAAGTCCACAAGCAACAGCGGAATCTACGCCACACCGAAGCCAACGATCTTGGATATTATCTCGAGACACGTCTCTTCCTCGAACAATCATTTTCTGGAACGAATCTCCTGCCTCGTCCTTGGGAGAACTACAGAGGACTCTGGTATCTGAGCTTCAGGAATATTTTGCTGAATGATGTTAGGATGCCGTGGTCGAAGCTACCGTGAAATGAGGCGATAATGAAAACGGATGAATGCAATAATACAATTTATCGGATCCTGCACGAGGCATTTCTCAGAAATCAGGTTACTTTCGCTACCGGAATACCCTGCGGTGGGCAAAAAGTCATTATCCAAAACATTCTTGCTGACGGTCGCATAACCCATGTCGCCTGCACTAAGGAATCGGAGGCTATCGGACTATCTGCTGGAGCATTCCTGGCTGGACGACAGCCTCTGGTCTATATGCAAAATTCCGGTCTCTTCGGCTGCTCCAACGATATCGCATCACTACTCATTCCTTTCAGGCTGTCTATTCTAATGATCGTTACATGGCGTGGGATTCCAGGTGAGGATGCACCACAGCATCTCGTAACCGGTTCCGCTACGATAGCATTGCTTGAAGCGCTTGGAGTGCCGTATCGTATATTGACGATAGAGTCTGCCGAGCATGTCGTCGACGACCTGATGGTGCAAATGAGACGGGATTGGTTACCCGGTGCCTTACTGATCCGAAAAGGATGGGAACGATGAACAGAAAAGACGCCATCGCAGCCATCATGTCAACAACTTGCGGATGTGAGGCCGTGCTTTCGTCACTCGGACTGATTTCCCGTGAAATCTACGATTGCTATGATGCGCCCAACAAGTTTTACGTTCCTGGCTCGATGGGCTTGGTATCGTCGATCGGGATTGGGCTGGCGGTATCACGGCCGCAGACGACCGTCATTGTCATAGACGGTGACGCCAGTCTCCTAATGAACCTAGGGACGCTGGTTACAGCCGTGCAATTGTCTCCGGCTAACTTTCTGCACATCGTACTCGATAATGGGGTTTACGGCTCTTGTAGCGAAGAACGGACGATGTCAGCAAAGGCGAATTTTGAAGAAATAGCACGGATCACCGGATTCAGGCACGTTTATCTTGTTGATGCACAAGAGGAGTTGAAGGCCGCCGTTAAAGAAGCGATCGGCCGTGGGCCAGCTTTTGTGAGGGCAAGGATCTCGCTCGGCGGTCGGCGCGACTTCGCTAGACCGCTCGCGCTCGAAATTCTTCGGAAGCGCTTCATGGACTTTCTAGTTGAGAGTGATATAGTTGGAAGAAGCAAATCACAATGAGTGACAATAAGAAAAAAGCCATGATGTTTCGTGATCAACGTCTCGATGGCACCGAGTTCGAGCGGTTTGCTGACGACTACGGTAATGTCCGGCCGGGATATCCTACCGAAGCTACCGAAGACATTGTTCGTAAGTGTGGAATGTCTGCAGAATCACATGTGCTGGAGATTGGTATGGGCACAGGCATTGCAACCGCAGCCCTGCTGAGATCCGGAGCTTCATTCGTAGGCATCGAGCCCGGCGAGAATCTGCTCCGTATTGCCCGCAATAAACTCGGTAGCCAATCACGGGTCGAATTTTGCGGACAGACATTCGAAGAGTTCCAGACTGATCAAGTGTTTGACGTGGTACTGTCAGCTACGGCTTTCCATTGGCTGAAGGAATCGGACAAATACCAACGGGTGGCTCAATTGTTAAGACCGGGTGGAAAACTGGTAGTGATGTGGAATAGTTTTTGCCGCAATAACGATCCCGTAGACACCGAGATCGAAACGGCTTACCAGAAGTTCCTACCAGACATTTATCCGCTGGAGACGGACATTAATGGAATGGTTTTGAAGAAGGCTAATGGTAAGGTCCGCGAAATCATAGACAGCCAGTTCTTTTTCCTTACCTTTTTGCGTAAATATTTTTCGCACCATGTTTATAGCTTTGATCGGTACCCAGCACTGCTCAGAACATACCCGAAGATTATTCAAGCTGATGATCGGGTGCGCGAAGATTTTCTCCGTGAAATCTCAGGTATCGTCGAGCGTCACAAGCGGGTTGTAGTTCCGGTGCTGACCACGTTATGCATCTGCCGGCGCAGCGAAGATTTCTCCTCGTTCGTTCATGCAGATATCAGCCAATCGGAATAATGAAATAAGACGCATCATTCATGAGTCGTGCAGCATTTGCTATGCGACTCTTTTTATAAAAAATGCGGACATTGCTGTCCGCACTTGATGATCGGGTTAGTCCCGTTTTTTTAGGAAATCTTTGCAGTCCTTTTTTGGTAGATGAGTTTGAGGATCACGATCGAAAAGAAGAGTCCGGGAATATTGGGCGCGAGAACGAAGTAGTTTTTTGTAATGATCGACCAGACAAACCATGCAATGTGGGTCGGAACGATTATCCACCACTTGAAGACTGAGATCGCATTGCTGTTTTCCGCTTTTTTCAAGCATCTGATTTGGTCCGGATATGCCAACAGGACGCATGCGAACTGAAGGAACATCGCGATCCAGCCCGAGATGTTGGTTGCCGAGTCCATAGATCACCTTTACCTAAGCTGTTGTGATGAAATGATTTCGAGGAACTGAAAATAATTTAGCAAGTTATCTTGACCTTATCAAGTGTATTTGATTAAAAAGCCGCCTTATTGACGGCGACCCGAAGAGGGGGATTATTTTTTTTGTTTTTTTATGAATTTAAGACAGAAAAGGGCGATACCAATTCCAACGAAACCCGGAGGGAAAGTGGATGCTTGTCCGATTCGTATCGAAAACAGCAACCACCCGATATGCACGATCAGCACCAGCCACCAAAAAAGCGGTGATTTGATCGCCTTGTCCACGCGCCCATTGTCTGGATGTTCGAGCGCGAAAATGAAATAGACGAAACACAATTGGGCGCACATGACCACGAAAGTTACACCTTCGTAGTCATGATTAATCAGTTTATTCATCGCAGGCCTCTTTGTTTTATTTGACGGGAAAGAACGGCGGCTATTTAAACATAGATTCATTTAAAAATCCAACAAACAAAAATAAAAAACCCCCGAAGATCGGAGGTTGAGCGAAGTGGGAAAGAGCGTTGCGGGCGTCAGCGCCGCCGGCCGTTGGTCAAGCCGCTTTTCCAGCGGTCGAGAGCCGGTGTCAGGTGATCGGGCGTGATTACCACATCGCC
>JAHJFW010000038.1 GCA_018824765.1 Patescibacteria group bacterium | reverse complement strand
TGCGCGCATCGGCCATCCGCATTGTCCCATTGACGGCAAGCCTATCCGTAAGATGACAGTTGAGGAGATGGTGGACGCGGTTCTAAAACGCACGATTGAAATTCACGCAAATCCGGAAGAGGTGAAAAAAAGGAAAAAGTCCGTAGTCCTTAGTCCGCAGTCCGTAGTCGGGAATCTGGACGAAATACTGATCCTTGCTCCGATCGTGCGCGGGAGGAAAGGGGAGTATCACCAGCTTCTCCAAGATTTGTATGAAAAAGGATTTTTGGAGATTCGGCTGGATGGCCGGTGGAGATCCCTGCGCGAACGCGTCCCGCTCGGCAGATATAAGAGGCATACGATCGAGCTCGTGGTCGACCGTATTCCGCTTGCGTGGCCGGTTGAAGGGAACAAGCAGTTGCGTTCCCGTGTGGCTGAAGCGATCGAAGTCGCGCTGGATCGCGCTGAAGACTGTGTGATCGCGGTTTTGGACGACGGAACGGAACATACGATGTCAGCGCGTTTTTCATGCCCGAAACACGGTTTCGCTTTTCCGGAAATCGAGCCGCGGTTATTTTCTTTCAATTCTCCGTATGGCGCGTGCGGCGCATGTAACGGTCTGGGGACCAAGGAGATTTTTTCCGAAGATCCATGCCCGGCGTGCGGCGGCGCGCGTCTGCGCACTGAAGCTATGCATGTCACGATCGGCGGAAAAAACATCGTGGAAGCAACAGCTTTGGCCATAGACAAGGCGCAGGATTTTTTCAGCGGCCTTTCTCTTTCCGAAACCGAGGAGAAAATCGCAGAGCCGATTTTGAAGGAGATTACGGCGCGGTTGCAGTTTTTGCTCGACGTCGGTTTGCATTACATCACATTGAACCGGCCGGCCGGTTCGCTTTCAGGCGGAGAAGCGCAACGGATACGCCTCGCCTCGCAGATCGGTTCGCGGCTCGTGGGCGCGTTGTACGTTCTCGATGAACCCACAATCGGTTTGCATCAGCGCGACAACGCCAAACTTGTTGAAACGCTTGAAAAATTGCGCGACGCTGGCAACACTATCATCGTGGTTGAGCACGATGAAAACACGATTACGGCCGCGGATTATCTCGTTGATATCGGGCCGGGTGCGGGAAAACACGGCGGAGAAATAGTTACTGCCGGCGCCATGCCGAAGGTTTTGGAAACCAAAGACAGCTTGACGTGCGCGTATTTGCGCGGCGATGAAAAAATCGGTTATCCAAAAAAGCGGCGTCCGCAAGCTCGGGAGTTCTTGACCATTAAAAAAGCTGCGGAAAACAATTTGAAAAATGTGACCGTGAAGATTCCGCTCAAGCGTTTTGTGTGTGTCACAGGGGTTTCCGGTTCGGGAAAATCCACGCTTTTGATAGATGTGTTGTATCGCGCATTGGCGCGTAAGCTGAACGGATCCACGGTAACGCCGGGGAAGCACGTCAGCATCGACGGTGCGGACTGGCTGGATAAAATCGTGGATGTGGACCAGTCTCCGATCGGCCGCACGCCGCGTTCCAATCCCGCCACCTATACCGGAATCTGGACGCATATCCGCGAGCTTTATTCCATGACGCCGGAAGCGCGCATGCGCGGATATAAAGTCGGACGCTTTTCTTTCAATGTGCCGGGCGGAAGATGCGAACATTGCGAAGGTAACGGACAGATCGCGATCGAGATGCATTTTCTGCCTACCGTGTATGTGCCGTGCGATATTTGTAAAGGCAAGCGGTTTGACCGTGAGACGCTGGAGGTGAAGTATCGCGACAAGACGATCGCCGATGTTTTGGCAATGACCGTTGAAGATGCGAATGCATTTTTTAAAGATATTCCACCGATTCGAGACCGGACCAAGGTTTTGACCGAAGTCGGTTTGGGATATATCGAACTCGGACAATCCGCGACCACGCTATCCGGCGGTGAAGCGCAGCGCGTGAAGCTCGCGACAGAATTGGCACGGCGCGACACAGGCCGCACGTTTTATCTTTTTGACGAACCCACAACCGGATTGCATTTTGAGGATGTGCGGAAACTGCTTGAGGTACTGCATCGGCTGGTCGCGCGCGGGAATACCGTGGTCATTATCGAACACAATTTGGACGTGATTAAAAATGCGGATTGGGTGATTGATTTGGGCCCTGAAGGAGGGGATGGCGGCGGCCGCGTCATCGCCGAAGGTACGCCGGAAGAAATAGCAAAAAATCCAAAAAGCGCAACAGGGGAGTATTTGAGGAAGGTTTTGGGCAAATGAAAAGGATTACCCCCCTCTTTTTAATAAAAAAATCCCTCCGAGAGGGAGGGAGGGTTATGAGGAGAGGAGTTCTTTGAACTCTCGCTGGGTTTTGGCGTAGAGCGCGAGTTTGTATCGCGCGCTCCTCGGATGTACGTGTTTCTGTGAGAGAGCATACATCCGTTGCAGAAAGATACCTTTAGGGATCGCGAGGTCCGTGATGTTATCAGGGAGGGGGAAATCCCGATTGTCCTTCAGCTCGAGCATGACATGTTTGAGCTGGTCATATCCGAGCGCGACAAAACCCTCGTGTCGCAGTGCGTTCCACAATCTATCGCCGCGTATACCGACAGAGACCAGCGTCTCTAGGATACGCAGGACGTTCAGTGCCGGATCCGCCAGCCACGGGCGGTGTATGACATACGGTCGTGCGATATCCCAGTGCAGTCCGACGTTACGGTCCTGTACCAGAAATTCGATTACGCTCCGAATGTAGGCATCGTTTTTTTCCAGCTCATCGCGCGGCAACTTGGCTGTCTGTGTGGGTTGGAGCGGGATGCGGCAAATTGCTTCTTCCGACGGATCCGAAATCATTTCGTTATCCTGCGGCGGAGGGATTGGCGTCGGGAGTGGTTTCGGCGGTTCAGACGCCGCACTTGGCAAGGTCGACGTCTTTTTGTGTGGAACCAACTCGGTTGCCGCGTCATCACCGCTCTTGCCTACTTTTCGGATTTGTTGAGAGGCATGCGTGGAAGTGCCGGCGGGCTCTGACTTGCCGTAAAGTTTTTCGGCGAGAGCTTCTACGATGCGTTGTCTTTCTTCTTGTTGCACAGCAACCCATTCCTGCTCCGTTTTTGTCTGTTCGGAGGGGAGAAGAAAATATTCAGGATGGCTTAGCAGAAACTGCACGCGCTCATCGATTTTCCGGATATTCATTGCGAGCATGGTGCATTTGAATTGTAATTCCGGATCAGGAATATTCAAGACGGCAAAGCACTGTTCGATGATCTCCTGCGCGTCGTCAAGCGGGATTTCCAGCTCAAGTACGAGCCAGTTGAGACAGGTGTCAATCCTGCTGACAGGCCGCATGATGTTGGCCGGATCCGTGAGAATGATGTGGTTGACCTGATCGCGTGTCAGGCTGTCGAACATGCACTCGATCCGCTCGACAGCATCACTGACAGTGAGACAGTCGAACACGGACGAGTGGATGAGACGCAACGCTGTTCGGCGATCCAGACCATTGCGCGTCAATTGTTTGATTGCGACTTCAGAGCCGGCTCCATTCTCCGTTTCGGGTTCTGGGCCGAAATCAGACGCTTGGTGCGACTTGTGCTCTGGCATATCTGACATTTTCGACCTCCAGAGGTGTGAAAGGGCGCCATTAGAACACCATAAATCGGCTGGCCGGTCAATTTTGAAAACCGTACAAAAATCTAAATATAGCCCTGACTTGAATAATAAATAACGAAAAAGATGGATTACGAACAACAAAATCTGTGTTAAAGGCTAGCTTGGCCTCTAACTGTTTAAAGAAGGAAAATTTATCTTAGTAGTTTATGACCCGGATTATTCCGTTATCTGTTTACCCCCAAACCCTGATGTCCAAATCAAAATTGAATAAAAAGCCAGACGCTCCATTCCTCCAATTCCGATTCCGAAAGTCAGATCGGATAGAAATAAAAACGTAGCGACTAAGGAAAAGACACCGAGAGGTACAGAAAAATACTCAAATAATGTTTTACGAACAGTGATTGAGGCGATCATGGCTACGCCTCCTGAAATGAGGCCGAGTAATGCGACCACGATATGCGCCAAAGCAAAATCACCTGTAAAAATGCCCACTCCGATAAAACCCAATCCGGTCAATATCAATGTCAGCGCGAATGGCTTTTGTTTTTTCCAAAGTTTAATTGCGGTATAGGCCAGGGAAACGCCGAATAACAACATCGAAATATTGAAGAGCATGGCGGCAGGAGAGTT
>JAHJFW010000037.1 GCA_018824765.1 Patescibacteria group bacterium | reverse complement strand
TACGCACGGTTGCAAGAGGAGGGTTTGATCGAAAAGGAAGAAGAGATTCCGCAGAATCTTCCGGTCGCCCAGCGCGGCTGCGCTCCGGTCGAACAGCTTCCCATGAAACAATGGTTCGTACGTGTAAATAAGCCTTTCAAACTAAGACAGGACACGCTCGGGAAATGGAAAAAGGGCGATAAAACCACGTTGAAAGAATTGATGCATCATGCGGTTGAAGCAAGACAGATCAAAATCGTCCCGGACCGTTTTGAGAAAATTTATTTCCATTGGATCGACAACCTACACGACTGGTGCATCTCGCGCCAGATTTGGTTCGGGCATAGGATTCCTGTTTGGTATAAAAAAAGTCCCACGTCCTACGTCCTAAGTCCTACGTCGAATATAAAGGCCCAGGACCTAGAACCTAGGACCCAGGACGAAATAGTCGTTTCTCCAACCTCCCCGGGTCCGGATTGGGAACAGGATCCTGACACGCTCGACACGTGGTTTTCTTCCGGTCTTTGGACTTTTTCGACTCTTGGTTGGCCACCCTTCGCTAAAGCTACGGGGGGTAAACCGGATGGATGGTTGAAGATGCGTGAGTTTCACCCGACGGCGGTGCTTGAAACCGGTTACGACATTTTATTTTTCTGGGTTGCGCGCATGGTTTTGATGAGCACGTACGCGCTCGGTGAAGTTCCATTTAAAGACGTGTATCTGCACGGACTAGTGCGCGACGAGCAAGGGAGAAAAATGTCCAAGACGCTCGGTAATGTGATTGATCCGCTCGACATGATCGCGAAATACGGTACGGACGCCGTCCGGCTTGCTCTTCTTATCGGCACAACGCCTGGGCAGGATACGAAATTGTCAGAGGAAAAAATCGCGGGCTTCAGAAATTTTACGAATAAGCTTTGGAATATCTCAAGGTTTATTTTGACTACCGTCGGCGACTACAAACTACAAACTACAAACTACAAACTCCCGCCTCATGCCACTCTCGCCGATCGTTGGATTCTTTCCCATATATCCGAAGTTGCAGCCAGTGTAACCTCTAAGATCGAGAAGTATGAGTTCTCATCCGCCGGAGAAGAATTGCGCGATTTCACATGGGGAGATCTAGCAGATTGGTATCTTGAAATCGCGAAAATCGAAAAAGGCAAAGAGGAGATTCTCGCTAACATTCTTCCGACAATATTGAAGCTCTGGCATCCGTTCATGCCATTTGTGACGGAACATGTTTGGAAGATAGCGGGATTCGGAGGGGATTTGATTATGGCAGAATGGCCCACCTTTGTCATTCCAGCGGAGGCTGGAATCCAGAATCAAGCAAAAGATTTCGAAGTTGTTAGACAGATAATCACAGACATTCGCCGTTTTCGAGCGGAACAGGGGATTGAGCCAGTAAAGAAAATAGAAGTCGCGGTTTCATGTCCGGTCGAGATTGCGAAATTATTGGAAGACAACAAGGCCGTGGCAGAGCATCTTGCGCGCGCTTCCTCAATCACGGTGGTGGATTCTGTTCCGGAAGGTTGGGCTATGACCGTATACGGCGCCGTTACGATCGCGCTGAATGTCGCCGGATCGATAGATGTCGAAAAAGAACGCGCCAAACTCGAAAAAGAGGTTGAGGAAACAGCGTCCTACGTCAAATTAGTGACAACGAAGCTGCAGAATAAGGAATTCATTTCCAAAGCGCCGGAAAAAGTTGTCCAGGATTTAAAAGCAAGGCTTGATGAGGCGGAAATAAAATTAGAGGCATTGAACACCCACATACAAAATTTGTAATTGGCAAAAATCAAATTATCAAAAAAAGCCCGATCGGGCTTTTTTTGATAATTTGATCGGATCGCGCATACGATAAAGGATCGCATTTTTTCATGAACATCTCCTCGTCTCTTGGATACGATATGGAATTTAGAATAAAAAAAGGCGAGGCCTTAGGCATCGCCATTACGTTGTAGGGTTCCCATCCTCGCATTTGAAGGCAGGATCTTGAATACCGCACTTGGGCTTGTATTTGCGCAGTTTTAGTGAGCGGCATATGGCCACAATGGCCACGAAATCTTTTTTACCTCCTTTTTGTCCGCTTTGCCACTCAATTTTTATACGGGCGGGCTGTGGGCCGGCTTCGTTTCCGAGATCCCGAGATCCGTACCACGGATCGAACATGAAACTGCATTTGGCTAGGTGCCCTTCATTTTCGTTTTCTTGCACATGCCGGCAGAAGCGCAGGCCGCCCCGATATCCCATGCGCAGAAAGCCGGCCGCGATTTGCCGGACGGCCATCAGGGTGATGTTGCCGGAGCGGTGCCCGGCTTGGGCGAAGGTGAGAAAACCGGGGAGCTTCTGACCCAGTATTATTTTCACCAGGTCTTGCCCGGTCTGTTTGCTGTTCTGGTCGCCGCTTTCGATGGTACTCAGACTCATTCCATGAAAGGTCTGCATAGCAAAACCGATGTGCCGGGCCACGCGCTCGGAATCGATGAGATTTTCCGGAGCCAATAGCCAACCATCAACAGCCGACCAGTCAGATGGCACAGCCTCAACCAGGCTCGCCATGACATCCCGATCGTTTGGAATCTCAAAGAACATTTCTCCACCCATTTGCAGATTTCCTTTCCGCGCAGAGGCAGCTTCTATTTTTGTTACTGATAATTCTTACCAGAGAATACGACGCGGGTCAAAACAAGGTTTTTCCAGCGGAAACAGCGGACCTTCAATGCCCGAGATTATTTTTCGGATATTTAACATCCGACAGATAAAAAACTTATCCACTTGACATGTGCTTCGTTTCATGGCAGCTGTATAGATAGGTACGGGCTATCGGCCCACAACAAGGAGAGTGCGGGGTGAAAACGAATCTTGCCATCATTAGGTTCTTGGTTTTGTGCATCCTGTTTTGCGCTGGATGCACTGATGATTACGGTCATTCTGTCGCATATGAGAGAAATCACACGTCAATAACCGTAATTCAGCCTGCTCCCGGGTCGCTATTCCAGGAACTGCCGTGTAAAATTGCCGGCACGTGCATGGAAGGCAATACGTCTTTGCAGACCGTCGATGAGAATCAAGATACGTTGCAGGAGTATGCGACCGACCTTCGTCTCACTGCCGGTTGCGAGGTCGATCCGCCGGAGATGGCGGTAGCGAAGGCTCATATTGAAGCGCCGCTGTGCGAACGGATTCTTGCTACGCCAATGATGAATCAAGACGGGGATTTCTTTGAAGTCGCGGCAAAGTTTGCTTGGATAGTTTCAGACAATGAAGTGCTTCAGCTTCATTGTCTGAACGGTTTTAACAGCAATCTTTGTTGGCCGCTCGCATCCCAAGACATCTTCGACAATCCTCTTGGAGTTGAACCGACGTCTCTTGTAATGGCTTGCGCTTTCAATACCTGCCCGGAAGCGCACCCGAAGGACTGCAAGCATACGATTTGTGCGAGCGTTACGGTAAAAGTCGTGGTCAACGTCGAAGGTTCGTGGACCTTCATGGGCGCCACGTTTGATCCGGAAACTTCAGTAATGCTCTCGCAAAGCGGACGAACGTTTGAAGACATTGCTATCGGGATCGAAAACGGGTTGGTAGACGGGAGAAGCGCTAGCTTCGAATATAGAGATTACGCATACACCGGGACTGTCTCAGAAGGAGGCGAAACCATGGCCGGTTATGTAACGGATCTCGTAACATCTAACTTTGTCGGTACATGGTGGGCGATTCGATAGCTCTAATTAAGGGGGCGACACTTCTTCGCCCCTCTTTTCTATTCGCTGAAAAAAAGAAGAAACTGCTTCCGGCGGATATTCAATATCAAATATTGAATGTCCAATAGTCGTTGACCACTCTCCTTGACATATTTCAAGCCTTTCTGTACGCTTTTTTTAACAATATGAACCAATATTTCCCGAATCTGACGAAGCAAGCGCGTATCGACGCGTATGTTTGTGATGCTTCTCGGATGACCGTGCACGGTGCTCTTGTCCTGCGGACGGTAGCGAGGGCGGAAAATATGTTTAAATTTCAGCAAAATTGTATGTCGTGACAGGACCGAATTTTAGAAATTTATGCAAATGTCCCGCTCTCACCGAGCGGGATTTTTTGACCTTCTGCCTCCTCGGTGCCAGGCACCCCGGTGCCAGGCACCTATGGCTGAGGGTTGAGATCGAACTTTTACATCCTAACAATACGCGGTGCCAGGCACCAAAGTGCCAGGCACCACAACTGAATGAGGGAACCATGTCCGATTGGGAAGATAAAACGCCAGCCGAAGAACAAACGCTTTCGTTCTTCGCGCGCGGCATGCGCGTTCTCTGGGAGTTGGCTGGTGCCGAGCGTAAGCGGCTCGCGATCGTATTCTTACTGATCGTCGCGCTCAAAGCGCTTAGCATCACGTTCCCGTACCTGCTCAAGCTCGTTTTCGACGAGCTTCCGAGCGTGATCGCCGGCGGCAAAATCCCGTCCTCGATCTTCACGATCATCGCGGCGATGTTCATCGTCCGCATCGGCGGTAACGCATTAGACCGGTTCGTCCGAGAGCGGATGTTCGCCAAATCCATCATCACGCTGGAGAATGCGTGGCCGGTTTTGGCGCAACAAAAACTCCTCGACCTTTCCATGAGCTTTCACGAACGGGAGAACATTGGGAAAAAGATCGCGAAAATCAACAAGGGCGTGGAGAAGCTCACTGATGTGTTGGTAAATCTGCACTATGGATTCGTTCCGGCAATTCTCTACATCATCCTGAACGTCGCGGCGATCACGTTGATGGATTGGAAGCTCGGACTCATCTTCTTCGCCCCCCTCATTCCGGCGCTCGCGCTCAGTTTCCGCGGTTTCGAGCGGTTTACGCCGGCATGGGAAGAATGGGAAAAACAGAAGGAAGTCTCGCATGGCGTTTTCTGCCAATCGGTTATCAATATCTCGACTGTGCAGGGATATGTGCAGGAGACGTATGAGAAAGACCGGCTCTCGGCCGTGCGTCATCGAATGCGCTCGTTGGATCTGGACGCATCCTACCGAATCCAAAAATACTTCTTCGGTATGGGCGCGCTCCTCGGGCTGTTCTTTCTCGCGACCATAGCGGCCGGCGTATGGTTCGTCCATCTGCACATCTCCACGATCGGCACGGTGGTGTTCATCATCGCGACCGGCAATGTGACTCTCGAAGGCGTGTGGGAGATCGTATTCATCTACACGCGCATCATGCGGAATCTGATTGCGGCCGTGCGGATGAAAGAGCTTTTGGAAGAGCCGATCGCGGTCCGGAACAACGAGCATGCGACTGCGCCCGCGACATACAACGGCGCATTTGTCTTCGATAAGGTCTCCTTCAACTACCGCGGCCGCGAGCACTGCGTACTCGAGGATTTTTCCTTGAAGATCGCGCCCGGCGAGTTCGTCGCTTTGGTCGGAAAAAGCGGAGAGGGGAAGACGACCGCGATCCGTCTTCTGACGCGGACCTACGACATTGACAGCGGCCGATTGACGCTCGACGGAATTCCAGTCCGCGATATTCATCGCGACTGGTACCGGCGGCTCTTCGCCATAGTCCAACAGGATGTGGACATCTTCGATGATACGCTTCGCGCAAATGTGGCGTATGCGTATCCGAACGCTACGGAGGAACAGATAGAGCGCGCGGTTCGCGCGGCCGCGTTGGAAGAATCGCTCATTCTTGAAGGCAGATTCTCCAATGGACTGGATACCGAGGTGGGGGAGCGCGGCGTGCGCCTTTCCGGAGGCGAGCGCCAGCGCGTGGGTATTGCGCGCGCGTACCTCGCGCTGCTCTGCGGCGCCAAGATTCTCGTCCTCGATGAGGCCACGTCCAATCTGGATAGCGGCGCTGAGCGTTCCATCCAAGAAATGATCGAGGCGCTCCGCACCGAGAAGTCGATCACGATCGTTGCCATCGCTCACCGCCTCTCTACGATCCATCGTGCAGATAAGATTTGCGTGATCGGCGAGGGGCGCGTGCAAGAGCGCGGATCGCATAAGGGTCTTATGAAAAAAAACGGGCTCTACTCCCAGCTTGTCCAGCTTCAACAACTCGGCGAGCTTCGCGAATGATTGTTCTTTCTCCATAGCGGCGATTCTTTCGCCGCTTTTTTTGCAAAAAAAATGGTGCTGTGTCCCTTTTCTTGGCGGTCTCGAATAGGCTGAAGCATGCGGAGGCGCTAAAAAAGACTTGACCTTATTTATGCAAACCTCTTTTGTAGTATTTTTTTATAAAAAAAGACCCGAACTTTCGTCAGGGTCTCGAATTGTTTCTCGATGGGCGGCTTATATCATGGACATGTCCATGATGGTCTGCACAGCCTCGACGAGACTCTTGCACGGCTTCAGGCTCGGCTTCCGGCGCAGACTCTTGGTGGTGAGAACGTAGGCCGGAACCGGACCGTAGCCTTCGATCAGGACGGTCGGCTTCCCTGTGTATAACGTACCAGGTACGTACCTGGTACGTACCTGGTACGTTACCCCTGTCGCTCGGCCGCTTTTTTCTTGCTGAAACGCTGTGATTGCGATAGGATATGGGACGATATGACGAAGAAATCAAAGGTTTTGACTGATGAAAAAATGGTGCGCGAATTTCTTTCGCGGGCTGTAGAGAATATCTATCCGTCGCGCGATGCGCTGGAGGAGCGGCTGCTTTCCGGCAAGCGCATGACAGTATATCTCGGCGTTGATCCTACAGGATCATCTTTCCATCTTGGGCATGCAATAGCGCTTCGCAAACTCGGCGAGCTTCAGTGCATGGGGCATGGCGTCACGCTTTTGATAGGAGATTTTACGGCTATGATAGGGGATCCGACGGACAAGATGGCGGTGCGCAAACCGCTCACGCGCGACGAGGTAATGGCAAACTGTGCAGAGTACAAAAAACAGGCGTCCGCGTTTCTTTCATTCGACGGGTCGAATGCGGCGGAATTGAAATTCAATAGCGCGTGGCTCGCCAACCTCACATTCACCGAGCTTCTTCCGCTCGCAGCGCATTTTACGGTGCAACAGATGGTCCAGCGCGACATGTTCAAGCGGCGAATTGAGGAGGAAAAGCCCATCCATCTACACGAATTTTTATATCCGCTCATGCAAGGATACGATTCCGTTGCCATGGACATTGATATGGAGATAGGCGGCAATGACCAAACATTCAATATGCTCGCAGGCCGGACGCTGATGAAAGAAATGAAGAATAAAGAAAAGTTTGTGCTCGCGACAAAATTGCTCGTGGATCCGTCCGGCGTGAAGATGGGGAAGACCGAAGGCAACATGGTCACGCTTGGCGACGATCCGAATGACATGTACGGCAAAGTCATGAGCTGGACTGATGGCATGATTGTGTCCGGATTTGAGTTGTGCACGAATGTTCCTATGGACGAAGTCCAGGAAATTGCGTCTGCGATTGACGACGGAGAAAATCCGATCGTTTTTAAGCATCGTCTCGCAGAAGAGGTTGTGAGGACATTTATCGGAGATGCCGAAGCTGCGTCTGCGCACGAACATTTTATAAAGGTGCATAAAGAGCATGTCCAGCCGGAGGAAATGCCGGAATTCCGCCCTCCGTCCGGGAAAAAGAAGATGCCGCTAGTTGATGCTTTGGTTTTGACAAAGCTGGTTCCGTCGAAAACCGAAGCGCGCCGGCAGATCGAGCAGGGCGGCGTTAAAGCGGACGGCTTGGTTGTGCGCGACGCAAAGGCTGATGTTAAGACGCCTGTTGTTTTGCAAAAAGGGAAAAGACATTTTGCGAAAATAATATGATGTCCATCACTTGGGACGCTGTTCTCGGCCGCCTTGCCGGGCATATCAGCGAGATAATGAAGAGCACGGTAGAGGTATCTGATTTTGTCTTGCCGCCAAAACCGGAATTGGGGGATGTGGCGCTGGGCTGTTTCCGTTTGGCGGAAGCACACGGCAAGAATCCGGCAGAGATCGCAGAAGAACTTGCCGGAGCGCTGGCGGATTTTGAAGGGGTTGCAAAGGCTGCGGCAGCCGGTCCGTACTTGAACATTACGTTTAAGCTGACCGAGATACTCCCGCGCCTTCTTAAAGAGGCGAAAGAAAACGGGGACGCTTTCGGACAATCGGATGCGCTCGGCAAACAGACGATACTTTTTGAATATGCCAATCCCAACACGCACAAGGAAATCCACGTTGGACACTTGCGCAATTTCATCCTCGGCGCGTCATTGGTCCACTTGTTTCGTCGAGCCGGCAGTCGCGTGATACCGGTAAGTTACATAAACGATGTCGGTACGCATGTGGCGAAATGTTTGTGGCTGTTGGTGACAAAGCACGGGTTTGACGCAAAAACTTTTTCCTCTGATGACGTGGATTCGCTTGTTGACGCAGTTCCGTTGGAAAACCATACTGCGCAATATCTCGGGCAGGTATATGGCGAGGCGACGAGCGCCATGGAGGAAGACGAATCAGTAAAAGATCAGGTTTCATTCGTGCATAATGCGCTTGAGAATCACGATCCCCAATGGGAGGCGTTGTGGCAGGAGACGCGGAAGTGGAGCATGGACGAGTTGACGGAAATTTTTGACGAGCTTGGGGTGCGTATCGAACGGCAATATTTTGAATCAGAGTGCCTTGACCGTTCGCAAGAAATCGTAAATCAGCTGGAGAAAGATGGGATAGCGAAATTGAGCGAAGGCGCCGTTTTGATTGACATGGAAGAGAAAAAGCTCGGCATGATGTTGCTTCGCAAGTCCGACGGTTCGCTTCTTTATGCGGCGAAAGATTTGGCATTGGCAGAGTTGAAAGCGCAAGAATATCCGGAATTTACGCAAAGTTTGGTGCTGGTGGACGAGCGGCAGTCGCTGGCCATGCGCCAGCTTGACGAGGCATTGAAGCGTATTGGCTATGGGAAACCTTACGGATATCTCGGCTACGAACTGGTTACTTTGCCGGAAGGCGCCATGTCGAGCCGCAAGGGGAATATCATTACTTTTCAGGCGTTCCGGGACATGGTGGTGGAAGCGGCAGAGGCGGCAACGCGCGAGCGCCACGAAAAGGACTGGGATGAGGAAAGGATTTCTGCGGCGGCAAAAATGCTTGCGGCGGCCGGCATCAAATACGCGATCGTCAAACAAGATCCGAACAAGGTGATCGTCTTTGATATTAAAAAAGCGTTATCCTTTGAGGGAGACACCGGGCCTTACATTCAATATGCGGCTACGCGTCTCGGAAGCATTTTGAAAAAGTCCGGATGGTCGCTCGGATTCCAGCCGGAGCTTGATTTCGGCGGTCTGCAATCGGATCAGGAGCGGAAGCTCGCGGTCTGCATTGCGCAGTTTGCCGATGTCGTGCGCCGCGCAGCGCATGAAGCCAAGCCCAGTCTTGTTGCGCGCTGGTGCCTTGCTTTGGCGCAAGAAGTGAACGCTTTTTACCGCGATGTTCCAGTGCTGGATGCGCCGCTCGAACTTAAGGAGGCCCGCCTTCAGCTGGTTCTTTTGGCGCGCCACGCTCTTGTGTGCGGCCTTGATTTGCTCGGTATCCCGACCCCGGAAGAGATGTAGAGAACTAGAATCTAGAATCTGGAATCTAGGTTAGGGAAGACCCAGGACGCAGGACTTAGGACCTTGAACTGAGCACTGAGCACTTAGCACTTCAATCCCCCCATGACTTTACGGACTTTATAGACTTTCCCTCCCATGTCCCTCCTCCCATTTGAATTTTCTTTGACCGTTGGCGCGGCTTTTGCGGTGTTTGTTTTAGGGCTTTTGGCGTGGTGGCATAATAAATGGGCGCGTGGGAATTTGTTATTTGCTTTGATGGCTTTTTCTTTGTCGCTGTGGACTACGGTGGACTGGGTGCGTTCTTTACAGGACACGGCATTGAATGTTCAAATTACTTTTTGGAGATTGGTTTTTTATTTGAGCGTGGCTTTCGGGCCGGCGTTGGCCATACACGCTTCAACAGTTTTTAGCCAGCAAGTTTTTCGTATCAAAAGCTGGATCATATACGCCGTTTCACTCGGCTTTTTCGGGATCATAGACACGGCATTTATTCTGCGGTCCGTTTATCCGGAAACTGCAGCAGGCAGCCGCTTGTTGGAGTACGGCGCTTTATTCGGGGTTGTGTATTATTTGGCGGCGGTTTTGATCGTGATGATGCATCTTTATCCGGTGGTTCATTCGCAAATGTTGAAATATATTGAAAGGCGCCGCGCATTTTATGGTTTACTGCTTTTGTCAATCTTTTTGTCAGCCGGACTTTGGCAGTTGGTTCAGGTGCCGGTTCCTACGGGCTGGGCACTGACTTTTCTGTGCCTAGCTTTTTTTCTGGTGGCGACTTTGGGTTTTATTAGGACACGATTATTCGAAGTTGATTTTTCCGCCTTGGAGGCGTTTTGTATCGTTCTTTTAGCCTCGGCTTTGATAGTAGTTATGCGTACACGGGATTTTTTGGAATTCATTTTCGCTTTCTTGGGGACTGTGGCAATCGGTGGTTTCGGTTTCATGGCTGTTGGAGCGGTGCGTTGTGAATCCAAAAAGCGCCGGACGCTTGAAACCGTGACTACCGAACTAAGGCGGCTTGATCAGGAAAAAACGGATTTCGTGTCCATCGTTACCCATCAATTGCGCGGTCCTTTGACAGGCGTGCGTTTTGCCACGGAAATGCTGCTGCGCGGGGATTACGGCGCTTTATCCGAAGAAGCTATGGAAATTATCGGGCAAATTCAGAGGAGTAATGACAGACTTTTGGAGCTTACCGAGACTTCTTTGAATGCGGCCAGAATAGAAGCTGGAGCTTTTCATTCGGTAAAAGTTCCGACTGATGTGACGTCGGAGTTGCGTTTGCTTTTGGCTGAATTGGGGCCGTTTGCCAAAGAAAAGAATATTGAACTGACCTCTTCATTTACCGGCCTACCTCCGTGTTTGAAGCTCGACCGCGAAGTGCTGCGGAATGTCGTTTTTAATTTGATTGACAACGCCCTTAAATACACTGACCATGGCAAAGTAAATTTGGCTGTTGCGCTTAACAACCACATTTTATCAATAGCGGTTTCGGATACTGGCCGCGGATTGAGCGGAGATGAAATGAAAAATTTATTCAAACGTTTTCATCGCGGCCGTAATGACGCTAAACACTACCATAACGGCACGGGCTTGGGTTTGTATGTAGTGAAAAAGATGATTACAGCCATCGGTGGGCAAGTGCAGGTCCATAGCGACGGCATTGACCGCGGTTCTGTTTTTACCATCCAAATTCCAATTGAGTAAAAGTTTTCAGTGCGGAATGATCCGCACGTCCTAGGTCCTGCGTCTTCCGCAAACCTAGATTCCTTGACCTAGGACTTAGAACCTAAATTACATATT
>JAHJFW010000036.1 GCA_018824765.1 Patescibacteria group bacterium | reverse complement strand
TTATGGCAAGGGCTTGATCGCGCTTTCCGGTTGTTTGCGCGGAGAAATTCCGACGGCGTTGAAAATGCATGATGAAGACAAAGCCGCGCGGCTGGTCAGCGAATTCCAAGAAATTTTCGGGCCGGATAATTTTTTTCTCGAAATCGTCCATCATCCGGAATCGCCTACGCAAAACGAAGTTAATAATCTGCTTATTGAGTTGTCGAAAAAAACCGGCGCGCCGTTGGTTGCGACTAAAGATGTCCACTACATCAACGCGTCAGACGCTGATGCGCAAGATGCTTTGCAGTGCATCCACGACGGCAAGCTGCTGTCCGACGTCAACCGTTATTCAATGTCCGGAACAGACCATTCCTTGACGCCACCGGAAGTTATGGTCGAAGCGTTCCGTGATACGCCTGAAGCGATTGCAAACACGCGCCTGATTGCTGACCGCTGTACTGCCAAACTTGAACTGGGCAGGAATCTTTTGCCGACCATCGAAGTGCCGGATGGAAAAACGGCTGACGGTTATTTGCGCGAACTTTGCGAACAGGGAATGAAAGAGCGCTACCCGGATGGCGCCTCGCCTGAAGCGACGGAGCGTTTGGACTTTGAATTGAAAACCATCGAGCGCATGGGCTTTGCCGCTTATTTCTTGATCGTCCATGATTATGTGAAGTGGGCGAAAGAGAATGGCGTGGTCGTGGGTCCGGGCCGCGGATCAGCCGCCGGCTCCATTGCCTCGTATGCGCTGAAAGTAACGAACCTTGACCCGCTGTCGTACGGCCTGCTTTTCGAGCGCTTCCTGAATCCCGACCGTATTTCTATGCCTGATATTGATATGGATTTTGACGATGTGAAGCGCAAGGATGTGATTGAATATGTGAGCGCGAAATACGGGCGCGACCGTGTTGCGGGCATAATCACTTTCGGAACCATGGCCGCGCGCGCCGCAGTGCGCGATGTCGGGCGCGTGCTCGGTTGGACCTTTCAAGAAGTGGATCGCGTCGCAAAAGCCGTGCCGCCGCCGGTGCAAGGCCGGCACATCCCCTTGGCAAAATCAATCAAGGAAAATCCGGAACTTAAGGCGCTCTATAATGATGATCCGCGTGTCAGGCAGTTGATTGATTTGGCGATTAAACTCGAAGGGACTGCGCGCCATGCGTCCCAGCACGCTTGCGGCATAGTGATCGCGCCGCAGCCGCTCGTGGAATTGGCGCCGCTCCAAAAAGCGCAAGGCGGAGACGTGGAGCAGGTGATCCAATACTCCTTGCACAGCGCAGAAGCGAGCGGTTTATTGAAGATGGATTTTCTCGGTTTGTCGAACCTCACAATCATCCGCGACTGTTTGGAAATCATGGAGGCGGTCCATGGCGTCGAGGTTGATATCGATGCGCTTCCATTGGATGACGAAAAAACATTCGAGCTTTTTGGCCGCGGCGAGACTACGGGCGTATTTCAGCTGGAATCCGACGGCATGAAAAAACACATCAAAGAATTAAGGCCGTCGCAGATTGAAGACATCATCGCCATGGTCGCGTTATACCGTCCCGGGCCGATGCAATTTATAGAGTCGTTTATCGCCCGCAAACACGGCCGCGAAAAAATTTCATACGCGCATCCCCTGCTGGAAAATGCGCTGAAAAATACATATGGCATTCCCGTGTATCAGGAACAGGTCATGCAAGTTTCGAAGGATATGGCCGGATTTACCGGCGGTGAAGCCGACACTTTGCGTAAAGCCATGGGTAAAAAAATCGCCAAGCTCATGGCGGAGATGCGCGTGAAGTTTATAGAAGGGTCTGTAAGGAACGGCGTGGAGTGGAATATTGCAGAGGAGATTTTCAACCAGTTTGAGGAGTTCGCCGCATACGGGTTCAACAAATCGCACGCCGCCTGCTATGCCGTGATCGCATATCAGACCGCGTATCTGAAAGCGCATTGGCCGGAATGTTTTATGGCCGCTCTTTTGAATTCCGATTCGCAGAATCTGGATCGTATCACCATTGAAGTTGAAGAGTGCCGCCGTATCGGCTTGGAAGTTTTGCCGCCGGACATCAACGAATCTTTTGCCGGCTTTTCCGTAGTTAAAGGCACGAACAAGATTCGTTTCGGCTTGCAGGCGATTAAAGGTTTGGGGCAAGACGTAGTGGAGGCGATGGTGCGCGAGCGCAAAAAGAATGGTGCTTATAAAGATTTGGCGGATTTCATCTCGCGCGTTCCCGGAAAATCGATAAACCGCAAGTCGCTGGAATGCTTGATTCGATCCGGTGCGCTGGACCGTTTCGGAGACCGCAATGAACTTTTTTTCAATATTGAGGCAATTTTGGATTACCATCGCACGATCCAGCTTGAAGCTTCGACTGGCCAGGTAAACCTGTTTGCCTCGTCGCCCTCAGAAGGAGGAAAAGCTCCGTTTAAGTTGAAACCTACGCCGCCGGCGGCACGCCGCGACCTGTTGGCTTGGGAGAAAGAGCTGTTGGGATTGTATGTTTCCGAGCACCCCTTCAAGGAATATGGGGAGCGCCTCGCAGGTTTATTAACGCCGATTGCAAAAGCCGTCGAGAAAAAACAGGCAAAAAAATTACGAATTGGCGGAGTGGTCACGCTGGCAAAAAAGATACTTACCAAAAAGAATGAGCCCATGGCTTTCGCAAGGCTCGATGACGGCGAGGGCGAGATTGAGGTCGTGGTTTTTCCGCGCGTGTTGCGAGACAAGCCTGAGATTTGGGAAGCGGACAAGATTTTGGTTGTCAGTGGCCGCGTTTCGGATAAGGACGGCAAGGTAAGTTTTATAGCTGAAACAGCATTTGAAGTCACATCCGAAAGCATTGATGAAGTGGCCGTTTTTGGGAGTGAGCCGGATTTTTCGGAGGATGGGCAAAAAATCGCGGAAGCACAGCTTGTGTCGGCGTCAACCGGAAACGCCGTAACTTTAACAATAAGGGCCAAGTTGCCCGACAGCCTGCTCTTGCAGTTGCGTCGCGTGCTGGATGCGCACCCCGGCCGTTACCCCGTGTTTTTTGAAATTGAAGATGAAAACGGAACGCGGCGCGTAAAATCGACTTCAAGGGTGGAGTTTAGCGATATTTTTGTCAGAGAACTTGAGAGCTTTTTAGGCAAAGATACGGTGAAATTGGGCGGTTGATGGGGGAGAGACGTGTATCTGATAGCCAGTAGTCGGCATTAGGTAAACGACTTATCCACATGGTACCTGGTACCTTTATCCACAAAGGTACCAGGTACCGGAAAGGTACCGGAAATCACACCTGTCCCTTTTGTACCAGGTACCGTGGTACCAGGCACGGCGCGCTTCCTTGACAAAGATCGTATATTTTGCCAATCTGACAATAGATCTTTCTAATGGAGACTTCTATGGAAAACGTGACGATCCAACAGAAGCTTTTCCGCATTTTTTGCGAGCGGCCGCTTGGCAGGCTGTCGAGCGAGACGCTGCTGGGCCAAATGGCGCTCATCATGCGATCAAAACGCTATGGTTTCGAAGGATTGATCCTGCGCGATGCGGCGGATCTCCTGAATCTAAGCGATGAGCAGTGTGAGTGCGCATTGCGCCTCCTGCCGTCGCTCGACATGCCGGTGAACCCGGAAGAAAGTCTTAGGCTCGTGGCCGGAAGCGCGCGTTGAAAAAACGCCCCCGAATAGCCGCAGCTCCCCCAATTGATTCCACCGCTTGGTGGATTTTTTTGTGCGCCGCTTTTGTGATATTCTTACCGCATGCGCGCCGCTTCAGGCACTGAAGATACATTGGAAAAAGATCAACCTTCCAAAAGATTTGGAAAGATTTTTTTAGGTAGGCAGGCTTTGGAAAAAGAAAAAGAGGCGGCGGCAGCGGAAATGGAAGTGAAAGCAAATGCAGGGCCGGATGAAAAAGAAACAGCGCGGATACGTTTTGAAATAGCGGAAAAAAAGCTTGAGATTTTTTGGCGTGAACACGACAATACTGACGCATGGAAAACCGACCGGATGTGGAAAGATGTTGCCAATGATTTACGCGCTCGTCCTTGGGAAAGGGATGCGGACGGGCTGTTTGAGACAACCGAATCGGATAAAAAGTCATTTCTTCTGTTGGTCAACATGGCCGAGCTCGACCGCTTGAATAAAATCGGCGGCCATGAGTTGGGGGATGATGGATTGTGTCTGGCGAAAAAAAGGATTGAAGAGGCGGTGCAGGAGGTCTTGTCGTCGCAACCGAAGTATAAAGATGAGAGCCGTTTGGCAGAGGCTTATGATATTTACCGTTATTCCGGCAATGATTTTGCTGTGAATTTGCGCGATGTCGATGAATCTTTGGCAGAAGAGATAAACCAACGAATAAACCGCGAGTTGGTTGAGATTTCAGAGCTTAAGCCCGGAGCAGAACCGGTTGAATTAACATGTAATTACGTTTCCAGAGCCGAAGGACTTGATTTGTTAAACGATTTGGAGGTGGAGCCTGAGTCGGTTGGCAGATCAAGTCAAAAAACATTGATTGAAGCGATGCTGGAGAAAGTGCAGACCTTGAATGATGTCGGCAAGGTTTTGATGCGAACGCGGCGCATAACGAGGAAGTTGCTTGAGGCAAAGGAAGGCACTGAAAATGAGGCAAAGGAATTGTATGATCGGTTTTTAAAAAAATCTTTGGGCGATGTGTTTAAAATCGATCCGCAAACCGATTTGCTGGATTTCGATGGATTTAAAGCTTTGATCGTGGAAAAAGGCGGTTTGGCGGACAACCCCTCTGTTGAGTGGAAGCGTTTTGTTACGGAGCGCGCTTTGGAGAGCGCTTTTGCAAGCTTGAAGGGCAGGCGGGCACTTGGGCATAAAATCGAATTGGATTTGGCGCGCATGGTGGCGCGGGATTTTTTGCAAAAAGATGAGCAATTCGGACGGGAGCTGACAGGAGAAAGCGAGCCTGTTTCCATGGCCGGATTTACAGCTCCTGAAGCGACAAGAGGCAGGGTGTTTTTATTTGGGCTGGAAGAAAAATTTAAAGAGGCGAAGGGGCAAGCACCGGCCGAAGACTTGGAAAAGGCGCGTTTGGACTTGCAGGCTGTTAGTTTAAATTTGGAACAGGCTAAGCGCGATTTGCGCACCGGCTTGTTTGATCGCGCGGTTTTTTTTGAAACCATGGAAGCGGCCCTAGAGAGGGGAGAACCGTTGACAGCCGTTGCGTTGGACATGGCATTTTTAAAATATTTTGACAAAGAAGGCGGACCGACCACCGGTGATTTGGCAATTGCAAAAGGCGTTGAATTGTTGGATAAGGTGGCGGCTGAATTCAGCCGGGAGGGTGTTAAAGTGGAGGCTTATCGCATCGGCGGCGATGAATTTGCGTTTACTATTATCGGCGGCGACAATGCGACGGCACAAAAAATAGTGCGGAATTTGCGGGAACGAACGGATTCGTCCGGACGCGTGCCAGCCGGCGCTGGCGCCAGAGAATCATATAAGCCTGAAAAAATAACTTTCAATTTTGGCACAATGTCGGTTATGGATGTCGAGTCTTTCAAGGCGGAATTGCAACAGGCCGGAATTACGTTGGCACAGGACGGAGCAAGAGAAACGATGAACGAGGTGGCGGGTTATTTGCTCAAGCTGGCGGATAAAGAATTGGAAATTCAAAAAAGCGTTGACCGCCTGCAGATGTTCGTCAACCGCATCATCGAGGAAAAGCAGGGCCGCGGCACCAGCAGTAGTGAAGCCCTGAAAGCATATTCTGACAAGGCTATTTTCGGTGCCGCCGGCAAGCTGAAATTGGCGGAATGGGCGGACCGTTTGGACAAGACGGACAATGTCGAAGTGGAGCTTGGAAAAATCAAAGGCGAGTCGCTGGAGTTTGTTCTGCAGCAATTGGATGCGCAAAATATTCAGGTGGGGCGTTTTGAATTGCATTTTGAAAGAAAGTTGGAAGACGCGGTGCGTTTGAGATATTTTGAGAGCCGCATCAATGAACTTGAGAATGAAATTTTTGATTTGCAGTCGCGTTTGATCAAAGAGAAGGAATCGCGCGCGAATTTGGAGAATGCCTTGGCCGCGGCCGAAGAAGAACGTAAAGCGATTGTCAATTTGAGGGAGGGGATTAGGTCGTGAATCGTGTAACGCGTGTCGTTGAACGCTGGAATCGAACCAGAAGATATACGTTACACGTGTTTATGTGCTACAATCAGGCGGTAATTTAAATTTTACAAAAAATAGACCTGTTTATTTTTTCTAAACAGGCTAATAAAATATAAAAAAATTTATGAGCGTCCGCCACCCACGTAGAAGTGATTTGCAGAGCCGCGGTTTCCCGCAACCTCCTATTGCGCCGCGTTTGTATCGCAATATCGCAATGACGTTTTTAGGCTTGACCGTCGTGATTGTGGCGGTTGCGATTTGGATGTCGTCGGTTAAGGCGACTGTGCGCATTCAGGTAAAGCGTGATCTGGTTAAGCTCGATACAATAGTGGAAATTGCCAAAAGCCCGGAAGACGGGCAGCTTCAAGGACGAGTTGTCGAGGGGCCGTTTGAGAAAATTCAGGAATTTAAGGTCAAAGAACAGGCGGTCGGCAATCAGGTAAGCACTACAACAGGCAGGGTCAGGATTAAAAATAACTATTCGAAAGAGCAGGTGTTGATAAAAACTACGCGCCTTTTAACGTCAGACGGAAAGTTGTTCAGGATCAACCAGACCGTCACAGTCCCATCTGGACAGTCGATCGAGGTGGACGCATATTCGGATAAGGTCGGCAAGGAATTTGAGATAAAAGAAGGGGAAAAATTTACAATCCCCGGTTTGTGGATAGATTTGCAGAGCCTGATTACAGCCGAAGCAATTACTGCATTTACGCCAAAAGCTGGCTCCGCAAAAATCGTGACTGAAGCGGATATTGCCGAGGCGCAGAAAACCTTGGAGCAAGCGGTGTTGGAGCAGGCGAAGGGGACGCTGGCGGCCGAGGCTTCGATCCCGGCCGACAAACTGGCTGATGACTGCACGGATGATTCAAAGTGCTGGACTGCCGTGTATGTGGTCAATACCATTGAAAATAAAACAAATGTAAAAGCCGGACAGCAAAGCGACACTTTTCTAGCGCAGGTCAAATTGAAAGTCACAGCCGTGTTTTATCCGAAAAAAGATATGGATATGCTGGTAAGCGGCAAGTTAAAAGAAAAACTGCCTGAAGGCAGGGAACTGGTGGATTTTGATCCACAACGCGTCAATTATCGCTTGGAGCAGGTGGATATTACGCTGGAGCAGGCGCGTTTAACAGTGATGGCTGATGCATATTCGCGCCTCACGGCCCAGAGCCCGGATTTGGCAAAGGAAAAAATCGCCGGTTTGAGCATTGAGGAAGCAAAGAGCAGACTGAAATCAGTGGAAGGCGCGAATTACGTAGAAATCACCCTGCGTCCAAGCTGGGCGCGGAAAATTCCGAGGCAGAAAGATAAAATTGAGTTTACGATTGAATAGGGTGGATCAAAGTGCTGAGCGCAAAGTGCAAGTGTTGAAATAAAAAAAGAATTAGGTTTGAATTTAACGACATTCGCTCATTCGTACGAATGAGCGAATGTCGTTAAATTCCCAGATTCCGGATTCCTTTCCTCTGCTCGTTACCCATCTACCTTTTCTCGCGCCGCTTGGCGGTTTTTTGCTTATCTGTCAAACTACTCACTACTCACTTCTCATTACTTCACTTTCAATATGGATTTTCCTATCGAAACCCGCCGTCACAGTGCGGCGCACGTGATGGCAGCGGCCATTCAACGCTTGTTTCCGAATGCGAAATTCGGCGTCGGGCCTGCGGTTGAGTATGGATTTTATTATGATGTGGATATCGGCCGCGCTGTTACGCCGGAGGATTTGGGGGCGATTGAAAAAGAAATGCGGAAGATAATCGCGGAAAATCCAGAGTTTAAGCATGAAGAAATGTCGCTGGATGAAGCAATCGCGCTTTTCGAGTCGCTCAGCCAATCGTATAAAGTGGAATTGCTGAATGATCTTAAGACTAAAGGTACAACCAAGATGTCTCTGGAAGATGCGCAGGATTTGGATACGGAGAATCCGGCTGTGGCTTCGATTTATCGCACAGGACAGTTTGTGGATTTGTGCCGCGGTCCGCACGTTGGCCACGCTTCTGAAATCGGCGCGTGGAAACTGACTAAAGTTGCGGGCGCTTATTGGCGCGGGAATGCGGAAAATCCGCAGATGCAAAGAATCTATGGCTGGTGTTTTGACACGCAGGCGGAATTGGAAGAGCACCAAAAAATGATGGAAGAAGCGGAAAAACGGGACCATCGCGTCCTCGGGCAGGCGCTCGGGCTTTTCACTTTTCATGCCTATGCTCCCGGCATCCCGTTTTTTTTGCCTAAGGGAATGGCGGTGCGGAATGAGCTGGTCAAATTCGTGCACGAAGTTTCATACGGGGAAGGTTATCAGGAAGTGCAGACTCCGCAGATTTTTGATTGCGAATTATGGAAAACTTCCGGCCATTGGGAGCATTATCGCGGCGATATGTTTACCATGACCGTGGACGAGCGCGAAATGGCGGTCAAGCCGATGAACTGTCCGGCGCACATGCTGATATTCAACATGGGTTTGCATTCATATCGCGAGTTGCCGATCCGTCTGGCTGAAACCACGATGTTGCACCGTTACGAATTATCCGGAACGCTCGGGGGATTAGCCCGTGCGCGTGCTTTTGCGCAGGATGATACGCACATTTTTGCGCGACAGTCTCAAGTTCAGGCGGAGGTGTTGGCGCTGTTGGAGCGCGTGCGTGCCGTGTACGAGGTTTTCCAGTTGACGATCGCCGAAGCGGTTTTGTCCACGAGGCCGGAAAAATTTATGGGCGAAGCCGCACAGTGGGATCGCGCTGAAGACGATTTGCAAAAAGCGCTTACTGAGAGCGGCCTTCCATTCGGCGTCATTGAAGGCGAGGGCGCGTTTTACGGGCCCAAAATTGATATCCGTGTCAAGGATGTGATTGGACGCAAATGGCAACTCGCCACGATTCAGCTTGATTTTCAAATGCCGCAGAGGTTTGAATTGTCTTATGTGGAAGAGAACGGCTCGCGGCAGACGCCGGTGGTTATCCACCGCGCCATTCTCGGTTCAATCGAGCGCTTTTTGTCCATCCTGATCGAGCACTATGCAGGCGCGTTTCCGCTTTGGCTGTCTCCGGAGCAAGTGCGCGTTTTACCTGTGGCAGAGCGGCACGAGGAATTCGCCGCTTCATTAGCGAGTGAACTTCATAGTCACGGTTTGCGCGCGGAATGCGATGCGTCGAAGGAGTCAGTGGGCAAGAAAGTCAGGAATGCCGAAAAGGATAAAGTGCCGGTAATGCTTGTTGTAGGAGATAAAGAAGCGGACGGTGATGTACTGACTGTCCGGCGTTACGGGCAAGAAGACCAGCAGAGCATCGCTAAAAATGACTTGATTAAAAAGCTTTTAGAGGAAATTAAGAACAGGAAGTAGTAGGTTGATTGGGAATGACGAAATCCGAAATCCGAATGACGAATGACGAATGGGGGAAAAATTTTCAATTTACAATTTTCAATTTTCAATGACGGATTGGGAATGACGAAATCCGAAATCCGAATGACGAACGGTGGAAAATAAAAAATAATCAACGATTTAAAAATGCCGTTACACAATTTGAACGATCGTTCAAATTGTGTAACGGCATTTAACAACC
>JAHJFW010000035.1 GCA_018824765.1 Patescibacteria group bacterium | reverse complement strand
CTCGGGTTTGGATGTGAATATAATCGCTTTCGGTTCGGCTGCGCGTTTCAGGATGCGCGGAGTGTTTGGCAAACCGCATGCAAGGGCGGCAGCTGCAGCATTGGCGCTAATGTATGCAATGGACATTGATTTTCACGAGTCGGTTGAGCGTTTAAAAGAATATCGCGGAATGCTCGGACGCACGAGGATTATCGAGGGTATAAAACACACGGCGCTTTTGGATGACAGTTATAATTCGTCTCCGTTGGCTGCGGAATCAGCTGTGCGCGGTTTGGCATATTTCCCTTGCAATGAAGGAAAAAAGCGAATTGCCGCACTTGGCGATATGTTGGAACTGGGGAGTTTGGCAGAAGGCGCGCACCGCGATCTTGGCGGACTTGTGGCTGAATTAGGGATTGACATGCTTGTTGCGTGTGGTAAACTCGCGCACGTAATTGCCGAAGGCGCACAAGCTCGCGGCATGTCGGAAGATTCGATCTTTGTTTTTCCGGACAGCGCCGCAGGCGGATTATTTATCCAAGAGCGTTTGCGTGAAGGCGATGTCGTTTTAATAAAAGGATCGCAAGGCGCGCGTATGGAAAAAATTACAAAGGAGCTTATGGCCGACCCCTTGAGAGCGAAAGAACTGCTGGTAAGGCAGACGGAGGAGTGGGGGAGTTAGTGGGTAGTTTGTAGTTGGTAGTTTGTAGTGAGAAGAAAAAAATTCGAAGATCCTTCGCCGAGCCTCAGGATGACTTTTTTTCTAACACGGCGCCTTCGTCTATCGGCTAGGACACATGGTTCTCATCCATGTAAGAGGGGTTCGACTCCCCTAGGCGCTACCAAATTTAAAGCCCCTGAAAAGGGGTTTTAAATTTGGTTAAACGTCCCTAGATTATTTGAGCTTCTTTTGTGACTTTTTGGCAAGCAAAAAATTACCTGATGAAATTACCGGTTTGCCGGTTCGTAATTCAATTTCTTTGCGCGCATTTCCTGCAATCGATCCGCCTTGTTTGGCGACTTTGCGGTTTTCGATCAGTCCTTTAGCATCTTTCTTGCGAGCGATCTCTGTCGTAGAAACTTCGGCAAGCATATTCAAAACCAGTTCGAGATTCGTCATGTGGTCGCGAAGATTTTGCGATTTTAGATCTTTCACTTTTTTGTACTGCCGCGTTTTCATGCCCGCCCATGCCTCGGTGATGTCGTCCGTTAAAATGGCATATTCCGGATTTTGATGCCGCGATTTTTCCATTCATAGGTCAGTTCATGCCGTATCTCGATACTCTGCATGCGCTGTGCGATCCATTCTTCCGAATAACCTTTCTTGCGGTAATATTCTCCTGCGCGATGAATCGCAATTTCCGGATCCTCGATTTCTTTCAATCGTTCGTATCCGACTTTAGCGAGCCATTGCTTGAATGGTTCGGCTTTTGGAGAAGGAATAGATTGGATAAGACGCAGAATAGTTTCTGTGTTCGCGCAATCCGTTGCATATTTTTTGCCGTCTTTAGCGATAAATTTGAGTTGTACGATTTTATCGTACAACTCAAAACCTTCGTCTTTCAGCTTCTTTTTGAGGTCTGACCAATATCGCTTCGGGATCGTACTGCCGGTCAATACCTCAACGATGTCAATAATGCTAAAAAACCATCGGTCAGCTTTCGCATCCCAAACGCGCCGCACTTCCTTTTGTTCAAATAGGATAATTGATGATGTTCTATCACTCATATCGTAAATAACATGGATTGATAATGATACTTTATGTCATTTGTTGAATGCGTTCAATCAGGAGTGAATCATGTATAGTACTTTGCGTCTTATTAGTTTTTTCTTTTTTCATTGCCCGCGTGCTATAATCTATTCAACTTTATTTATTTATTTATTTTTATCATCTTATGAAAAATGCAAAATTCTTTGCCCACGCAGCCACAATCGGGTTGTTTGGGGTGCTGTTATTTATTCTGTGCATGCTTTGGAAGCTGACAATTACGGATCCGCTCGTTGATCAGTTCCATGTTCTTTACCTCAAGTTTCTTTTTCCCGGTTTCAAAGGGTTTGATGTAGCTAGCATTCTATGGGGAATGGTTTTGAGTTTCGTTTACGGATTTCTCGCTGCAGTCGTTTTCCACGGATTGCATCCTGATTGCTGTAAGCCGAAGAAATAAAGGGCAAGTCAAAAGTCCATCAAGTCCATAAAGTCTATCAAGTTTGGAAAGTCAGAGAAATTTAGGAGGAAAAAAGCCGAGGCGTGCAGTCTCGGCTTTTTGTATGTAAAAATTCAGGGTTTAAGGAAAAATAGTAAAAAAGTCAGCATAGCCAGTCCGAAGCGATACCAGACAAAAGCGTGCAAAGTGTGCCGCTTCAAATATTTCATCAGAAAGTCAATGCAAAACAGTCCGACGGCAAAGGCGGCAATAAAGCCGAGGCTGATTTGAAGCATGCCTGCGTCAGCCGAGCCTCCGTGCATAACATCGAATAGTTTTTTCATTCCAGAGCCTGCGATAATGGGAATGGACAGCAAAAAACTGAAGCGCGCCGCAGCTTCGCGTGTCAGGCCCATGACCAAACCGCCGGAAATGGTTGCGCCGGAGCGGGAAACTCCGGGAACGAGCGCTAATGTTTGGAACCAGCCGATCCACCAGCCTTGTTTGACGCTAGGTTGTTGAAGTTTTTGAGTCGCCTTTTTTTCGGCCGCCAGCATCAGCAAACCTCCGGAAACCAGCATTAAAGCAACCAATGTCACGTTGCGGAAGATGGTAGCCATAATATCTTCCAATAAAACGCCGGTCGCGATTGCGGGCAAAGTGCCGGCCACGAGGCCGATAATCAGAGAACGGTCGCGTCCTTCAACTTGCTTGCCTTTGCCTATCAGCATCAAGCAGGTTTTTTTTATCAAATCAACCACGGTTCGCCTGAAATAAATAATTACGGCCAATGCCGTTCCCAGTTGCAGAATGGCGTCGAATGCCAAGCCGCCTTGCGTATTGATGCCTAAAAACTCGCGCATCAAAACAAGATGGCCGGAGGATGAGATCGGAAGAAATTCAGTCGCGCCTTGCACGATTCCAAGAAGAAGGCTGTCGAGAATGGTCATGAGAGAGGGGAGGGTTAGAAGATGGAAGATGGAATGACGAAATCCGAATGACGAATGAAGGAAAAAAATTCAATACCGCCACCTACAACCTGTCAACTATAACCTAAACAATCAGAGGCAGTTTTTCCAGCTCGATTTTTTCACCGGTGATTATACTTTCGATGCGGTAGGCTCCGTGGGTCGGCGCTTCGATGTAGCCGTTCCATGCCATGCGCGCCAAACCGCCGCTTTCGATCCAGTCAAACAACCATTCATTCGTATAGCGCGGATCGCCCTGCGTCACTCCTCCGCCAACCATTTTCAGCCAAACGCGGTTAAAGACTTCCTGCGATCCGATTGACGGCGCCATTACAATCGGAAGTCCGATGCCGGTATAGAATGACATTTCGCTCGGTTTGGTCCATAAAATGTCGGTCTTTCTCAAGCGTTTGGTGAAATTATGGAAATATGATGCCCTGTCAGGCTCATGGTCCACGAAAATGTTTTTGCCCAGCATTTTTGTCAAGCCGCTGTTTTTTATTCTGTCGGTGAAAAAGCGCGCGACATCGCCCTTGGTTCCGGCTTCCATGCGCAAAGTTATTTCTTCGCGTTGCAGATTATGTTTCAGGCTTTTGATGATTTGCGCGCCCAAGGCCCTTTGCGCGCCAGCGCCGCCTACTGTAAAAGTCAGCGTGGGTTGCTTGTTGTTATTAAAACGGCACGAAGAGCTACCCAATTCCGCCTCAAGAGTTTTTATGTATTTGTTTAGAAATATTTTATTCGGATCAAGATGACACAAACGAGCCATTAGGTCTTTTTTAATCATGTCAGCGTTTGCGCCCCCGATGACTTCTTTTGGCAATGGAAAACCGGTCAGGTAAATGTTTTCCGGACGGATGCCGTAGAGTTTCAGCCTTTCCGCCACGCGTCCGTTCGGGGCGAAATATTTGATGCGGCTCTTTTTGGGATCCCTTGCCACCCAAGCGCGGCTCATATCAGCGTCGCAAATCACAAGATAAATATCTCCCGGATAGTCATAAACTTCCGCCGCAAAAGCAGGAATAAAAAATGTGCAGATGAGAGGCAGTGGTTTGTCGGAGAGTTTTTCAATCAGGTGCTTTCCCAGCCCGAGTTTTTCAATCATGTAATAAGTCTGCATAACCTGTGCCGTAGGCTGGGACAGGTCGCGTTGCGGATAGAAAGGGTCAATGCGCTGGATACGATCCATGATTTCAAAAGCGATGTCTCCGATTATCGGCAGGGGTTTAAGGCGGGAAACGGCCTCATAAAGTTTGCGGCTGTCAGCCCAAAGTTTTTTATCGTGCTTCGGAATCTGCGGATAATCGTTGGCCGTGATTATTCCTCCGTATGCCAAATCGCGAAGGCCGAAAGCCGCGCGCTCGTGGCCGTAACCCATATTGACGGATACGACCCAGGCACTGCGGTGCAGGCGGTTTTTTTGAGGTTTCATTTTTTTCATACCGTGTAAGTATAACAGAAAAGTCGTCGGTTGTAGGGTCGCGTAATTACTCCCCGCTAAAAATTTCAAATTTAGTCAGCACTTGCTTTTTGTGTAATGATTCTGGCTTTTTCCAAAATTGTGCGGCAGGAGTCCCAAAAGTTTTTATCCGAGTCTGTTACACTCAAACATTCGATGACATGATAGGCGCGGTCGCCGTATATGGGATCCTGCAAAAGCGCTCTCGCCACCCACCTTTGTTTTTGCGTGTCATATGCTGTAGTGATTTTCCATCCGTTCAAAGTCCCGTCTTCAAAATTTTCCAAAGCTTGTAGGTTGCCGAAAATCTCGCGGTCATTTTCTATCGTTCCGCCGACGCCGATCTGGGTTTCGATTGATTCGTCTTGCTTCGGCCCGAAATATTTGCCGTTGTTATCAGAAAAGCTCGGAGGCAGGACGCTTTCAAATTTAATACCGGTTGAAGGGTCGGTAAAAGTGACGCTCGGGCCGTAGAGCGGACTTGCTGAAGTTATTAGCTTCAAACCCGTGGTGTTTTTTATCCACTCACCATAATTCGGATAATTATTTTCGTTTTTTGGCGATATTGGCTGTCGGGCGCAACCAAAGCCAAACAAGGCGAACAAAGTTAGGATCGAAAGAAGGCTGTAAAATTTTCTCATATAAAGGGAAATATACAGGATTGCCAAATACAAGGCAAAGCCATTTGAGGGCTGAATCGAGCTAAGTCTCCTTGACAGGTTGCGGTTTTTTTGTTATAAAGAGTGTGAAACAACTGAAAAATACGGAGGTAGTAATGGGTGAGCGGTTGATGTTTTTGGCACTTTTCTTTTGTGCGGTTTCGTGTGGTGGGACGACCGAAACGGTCCAATCCGATCCGGTGACTACAACGACAGCTACGACTTCCACGACGGAACCGGACGGAGTGGCCATAGTCATCGTGCCGCATGCCGGCGAGGTGGATATGTCTGATGCGCTCGTCCGCATCAGTATCGCCGACGCAGTTCTTTCGGAGGCGGCGTATGGCGAATACAAAAAATCGCCGTTCATCTATGACCGGAATCTCGGTGCGCCGAAGAACTTGATGGTAGTCAGCCTCCAGCTCGAGGATTACCTGTCTTACGATATCATGGTTTCGGCGAACGAGATCATGGACGCCGAGTCCGAGCTGGCGGTGGATGTGCCGTTGGCGCGTGATCTGCGCGGTGACGACTGGACATGCACCGCGCGCTGGATCGTGGATGGCGAACCCACAGGCGAGGAGGAACCGCGTGACGGCACAATCAGCATGTCGCTCGATGAGCCGGAAAATTGTCTGGACTTGAGTCTGGACATGTGGTTCGAGACCATGCAGATTGTCGGAGACGAGGTCTTCGGCGAACAATATCTGGTCGTCTACATCGGGTCGGCCGCATCGAATGACGATGTGACTGTCCTGCGGGCGGTGAAGGACGACCAGGACAACGGTCTGGAGTTCGAATGCCACCGCTGATGCTCTGCCGGCTCACTCATATGCGACCTTCTTGCAGGGTCGCTTTTTTTATGTCTTATGTTGAGATTTACGGGGCGATTCAGGTTTTTAATTGTATTGATTTTCCTCCCACTGGTTTTTGTCTATCCTAAAATGAAGCTTAGGGATTGACAAAAAGCAAAATTTATGCTAAAAAGTCGGTCTATGCGCAAAACATTTTTTGTCATGTTAATGGGGGTTTGGATCCTGTCTTTTTCTATACCAGTTGTCGCGGCACAGGTTACCTCGTCTGATACTTTCAAGAAGTGTGGTGCTTATAGTTATAACATCAAACGAGTTGTGGACGGATTTCAAATTCGTGTGACAGATGGCGCGCGCGTTCGCACGATGTTCTATCGCGATGTGATTTCTGGCAACGGTGTTACCGGATCTGAATCAAACGTCATGTCTGAATGTGAAGGCTCGTCTCTGGTTTTCCTTGATCGTACTTACGGCAAATACAGCCAAAGCTACACGGTTAAATTTCTTGATCCTACGCAGGATTCGCTCCGCATCAATGCCTTGGATACAGTAACCAGCGTGAATTACGGAACGGTTGAAATGAAATCTAAAAATATAGCGCAGATAGATGCGATAATGTCTAAACCCCAAGATAAATGGGAGATTCTGAAAACCGAACTCGTTCAAAAGCAGCGCATTCCAGCTGAAAAAAGCGACATGTTAAATGATCAAAGCTATTACGTATTCGATGGAAAGGGCGGAATTACTAGAAAGATGTCTAAATCCCTTTGGAATACCACCTTGGCCGAAGGTGTTGTCGTTTGCGATAATGGCATTGCGTATATTCTTTATGCCAAACAGTTCGCTGATATATTCGACGCGTCCTCGACACGCCCAGCGGTCCAGTATGTAATCGAACGCTCTGGAGACGGAAATCGAAAATTGATTCCCATTCCTTTTGTCGACGGCTCATGGGGTAGTTATGGATGGAATGATTTAAGTGTGGGTTTTGGGGCTTGTATTGGAGAGAATGCCAGTGTCTTTGTGAATGAACGAGTGTCGATTGTTTCTGGTAAAACCATATTTGTTGATCATAAAAATCCGACCACTTCACTCGCTCCGAGTTATTTCGGCAATAGTTATTATTCCGTCGAAAATATTTGGCGTTATCCAGATGGTAGTATTAAGGGAGATGCAACAATCAAAACTCTGAATCCTGACGGAACCGTGACAGAAAAGAAGCCGGTCTTTTTTCAAGATTTGAGAAAATTTTCTGTTGGCACATCAATGCAGTTCAGGAAAGATCCACGAGATGAAAGCAAGATTGTTGTCAGAATAGCTCAACCAAGAGACAATTACGACGAACCTCAAGTCGTTAAGTATTATTTGGAAAGTTCCGGAATTTATAGCGAGGTTTCCCGCGTTGAATCGGAGTGGAAATGGCCGAATTATGCCGATGATTATATGACGCCGCTCTATGTGTCGGCTGAGAAAAATATGTTGGTGGTAAAGAGTTTTTTTCTCAAGAAACCAATGTTGCTTCATGTTTTGCCGACTGAAAATTTTACGTTGCTTTGGCAGCGTATTGGCCCTCTCGAACTGGACGGCACGCGCAAAGTTTGGTATGCGTTCAAGATCAACGGCAAGACGCAGACGTGGTTGGCGACAGTGCGATAAATTGCGATTAAGAACGGATGGATCAAACCAGATTAAATTACCAAAAATCTCTCGATCGAGAGATTTTTGGTAATGGTGCGCCCCAGACGATTCGAACGTCTGACCTCTTCCTTCGGAGGGAAGCGCTCTATCCAGCTGAGCTAGGGGCGCATAAAAGCGTTGCGACTATAACGAATGGCAAGGTGCAAAGCAAGTCTTTTGCCTGGACATCTGACAAGCCGCAGGTAATTGTACCGCTGATAGTTGAACCAAAATCCGAAAACGTTGCGCCTACACAGCAGAAGGAGCCGGCGGTCGGCGCGAGCGGTTTGTTCGTCAGGGGAGATGCAGATGCAAACGGTGTGGTAGATGCACTCGACTCCGTGTACATTCTGAATTATATCGATAATGGCCCCGTGCCTACGTGCATGGATGCGGCGGATGTGAACGATGATGGCAAGGTGGATTCTGCAGATACGATATATCTCCTAAATTACCTCTTCGATAAGGGGCCTGCGTTGCCTGGGCCGAACTTCTGCGGAAAGGACTCCTTAAAGCCGGATCCGTGGCCGGCGGCAGAGTGTGTCTTCCAGCCGTGCAATTAAATTGAACAAATAAAAGAAACGCTGTTTAACGTTTCGAAATTATTGGTCCTGCGGTGTTTGCAGTTTGATTTGTTGTTCCAGAAGAGTTGCGCTTGTTTGTGTGGGCAAAAGGTTTTCAAGGCCGAAAAGCATTAGCGTGCGGCTATAAAGCACGACAATAATGGAGGCGACGATTGATGCGCCGACTGCGGTGCCG
>JAHJFW010000034.1 GCA_018824765.1 Patescibacteria group bacterium | reverse complement strand
TTAATTGACATGCCCAAAGACGCTAAGTCTTCGGTTTCATCGGGATAAGCATTGTCCCAATCTTGATGCCTGTTTGACATAAAAATTAGAGTTAAACTTGATTAAAACATAATTTTATAACCAATATATTACACGCCTCTAAATGATATGCTAAGGTGTGTCAAGATATATGCCCCGTACTAAATATTCAATTTTCAATTATCAATTTTCAAACATTCTGAAATTGGAATCTGGTGAATTGTGATTTGCCGGGGATTTGGTGCTTGGAATTTGGGATTTAATCTAACTTTATGCCGACAACATTTCAACTCTTTATCTTACTGCTGCTGGCAGCAGCTTTTGTTTATTTGGCGGTCAAAATCAGCCGTCTGGGCAAAAGTTCGCCGGATGCCGCGCAAGGCCTGAATATGCTGCAGCAGCAAATCTCGCAGCTGCAAAAAGAGATCGGCGACAGGATGGGGGAAACGCACCAAGCCGTACGCCAAAGTTTTGCTGCCTCAACCGGCGTGGTGAGGGATGTGACGGAAAAGCTGACCAGAATGGAGGAGACTACAAAACAGGTTTTGGATATTACCGGACAATTGCAAAACTTGCAGGACATGCTGAAAAATCCAAAACAGCGCGGAATTTTGGGAGAATACTATCTGGAAACACTGCTCATAAATATCCTGCCGCCGGACAGTTATGAAATGCAATACAAATTCAAGGACGGCGAAATCGTCGATGCGGCAGTTTTTATCAAAGACAAAATCGTACCCATAGATTCAAAATTCAGCTTGGAAAATTACAACCGCATGGTTGAAGAGCAGAATCCCGCTGAACGCGAAAAGCTAGAAAAACTGTTTATCAACGATTTAAAAGAACGCATTAAGGAAACCGCCAAATACGTGCGGCCGGAGGAGGGGACCATGGATTTCGCTTTTATGTTCATCCCTCACGAGGCGATTTATTACGATTTGCTGATTAACAAGATCGGGCCTATTACCGGCGATACAGAAAGTATAATCCAACGGGCGGCCGGCAAATACCATGTCTTAATTGTTTCTCCAACTTCATTTCTTGCATATCTGCAAACCGTCCTGCAGGGATTAAAAGCTTTAAAAATAGAGGAACAGGCCAAAGAGATTCGAGTACGCGTCGGCGATTTAAGCCGCCATCTGTCGGCTTATGATTCATATTTCAAAAGTCTGGGAAAAAATCTCGGGACAGCGGTCAACCAATATAACCTTGCCTCAAAAGAATTTACCAAAATCGACAAAGACGTATTGCGGATTACCGGCTCATCGAACCAAACTGAAACCTTGCAAATCGACAAGCCCCAATCAGAGGAACTATGAAAAGAGGGATAAAATTAAGTATTGTCATCTTTTTAAGCGTAGCATTCTTGGCGATATTAGCCTTGACTGACGTGCAGCTGCATTACTACAAAAAAATATTCAAGCGCGGTGATGGGGTGAAAGACGCGCCAGTCGCTATTGTTTTGGGCGCATCGGTAAAATTGAACGGGGAGCCGTCTGATGCTTTGCGTGACCGATTGCTGGTGGGGCAAAATCTATATGAACGAGGCGTGGTCAAAAAAATCCTAATAACCGGCGATGACGGCAAATACCACATCAACGAAATCAAAACCATGCGTGAGTTTTTGGATAATCTGGGCGTGGCCTCTGAAGACATAATCGAAGACGGCCACGGCTATCGAACTTACGAGAGCTGCAAGCGCGCCATAGAAGTATTCAATATACGGCAAGCCGTAGTTGTAACTCAAAGGTTTCATTTGGGACGCGCGCTTTATTTGTGCAACCGATTGGGCATGGATGCAACCGGCGTTACGGCTGATTTAACCACTTACGACCGCCTTATTTTTTTCACTTTACGCGATATAGCCGCCAGCTTCGAAGCTTGGTGGGATATCAATATCCTGCCGCCCAAGCCGCCGGTTGAGTATTAAAAAACCCGCTTGAAAAACGGGCTATACGACATTTCGTCGAGAAAGGTGCGGGCCTGCACCTGCTTATCTGCGGCGATAAACCGCTGACAAGTTTTTATGCAAGCGATCGTAGAGAGAAAAGATCTTCAGCCCCGCTATCAGCACGGCTGACTGCGAAAGGCTTAACAGCATCATTGCCCAAGATGCGGGCTTTGCATCATTCGAGCTAGAAGGCTCTTCCTTTTTACTTGCCGCAAAATCTATGACATTGCCCATATTTCCTCCTTTTGGTTTTTTTATCGGCACTAATATGTACGAAATAAGCGACTTAGTCAATAAAGTATTTTTTTGTAGTATATCGGCGCCAGGCACCAAAGTTCCAGGCACCTGAAATAAAAAAGGGAGCCGCGCGCGTTGCAGTGTGCGATGCGCAGCTCCCCAGGGAAAGATCCCCTTCGTCGTCGATTTCTGACCGCTATTTCAAGCGACCACGGTAATACGGCAAAACCGGACAGACCTATTTTTGTTTGCGCCGACTGTTATGGCGCTTACCGGTCACCCTTCATACTGTCTCCCTGGGCGAATAAAGCCCTGTGGATTGTTATCGCCGTTGTCCGAGCACAATTGCTGGGATTTTGGCGCGGCGGCATCGGTAGGAGTCGAACCTACGCTTCCCTGACGACCTTTTGCAGGCGTAACTACCGGTCACCTTTTTGTCAGGCAATGCCATGTCCTGTTTCCACATCCCTCAAAGAGAGATACGGATTTCAGGAGGGAAGCAAGTTAGACGAGCGCTTCCCTTACCATTTTTTTCAAGCAACACTGAGCTTCATAACTTTCCTCCTTTCAAACGTCCTTGCAAAATCGCGAGAACGTTCCATTTAAGTGGACGAAAACCCCGAAAATATAGATTTTGTGGGCTTCATCCGCTTGAATGGCGAACAAAAAAAGTGATAACAAAGCGCAAATCTTCAAAAAGAGAGTTACAGCTCCACCATCACTTTTTTACCGCGCTCTCCACTTCGCGGTGCAAAACAGCTTATTAATTCGCTATTTTGCAACAAATGCTTTAATGAGCACTTAACACAACCATCATAGCATATATTGGAAATTCTGTCAAGCCCCCTTTACTATAAGCAATAAACCGTATTTCCACTACCTGGCGCGTGTGTTATCCTTTTGCCTAACAGAGAAACCATGATTGTCGCCTGCGTGCTCACCGACCAAAAAAACGCGGAATATCTCGCGCCCGACTTTCAAGCCCGAACATTGCTATTAAACAAATAAAAAGATGGACAGCCATCATATTTTTTTAAATTAATCCTATGACTCATCGTTATATCTTCATTGCCGGAGGCGTCATGTCAGGCGTAGGCAAGGGAACTGTCATGGCAGCTCTCGGACGCGAGCTCCTAAACAAAGGCTACAGCGTCACAGCCCTGAAAATTGACCCGTATCTAAACATTGACGCCGGAACGATGAATCCTGTGGAACACGGGGAAGTTTTCGTTACGGTTGACGGCGATGAAACGGACCAGGATATCGGCAACTACGAACGCTTTTTGAATACGGATATCCCGTCGATGAACTACATGACAACCGGCCGCGTCTATCAAACCGTGATCCAAAAAGAACGCAATCTGGAATACGGCGGCAAAACCGTGCAAGTTGTACCGGACGTTCCGAATGAAGTCATCAGCCGCATTGAGCGGTCGGCAGAACAAGCAAAGGCAGACTTCGTCCTAATTGAAATCGGCGGCACAGTAGGGGAATATGAGAACATTCTTTTTTTGGAGGCCGCGCGTCTCATGCGATATGCGCATCCGGATGATGTGCGCAGTATTATCGTGAGTTATATGCCGGTTCCGGCCGCGGTCGGCGAAATGAAGACAAAACCGACACAGCAGGCCATACGCACCATGGCTGGCGCCGGTCTGACGCCGGATTTTGTCGTCGCCCGCTCCGCTGTCGTAATTGACGAACCGAGGCGCAAAAAACTCTCTTTATTCGGAAATGTCAGGGAGGACTACGTTATAGGTTCGCCGGACGTAAGTACGATTTACGAAGTTCCGCTTGTTTTCGAGGAACAGCACTTCGGGGACAAAGTTTTGTCTTCGTTCGGCCTAGCGCCAAAAACTGACGCCTCCGGCGAATGGAGAGAAATGGTTGCCCGCATCAAAAGCGTCGAAAAACCCGTGCGCATAGGCGTTATAGGCAAATATTTCAGCACCGGCTCATTCACGCTGTCTGATGCTTACATATCCGTGATCGAAGCCATTAAACACGCGTCCTGGGATGAAAATCTCAAACCAGAACTGGTATGGCTAAACTCTGAAGAATATGAAAAAAATCCGGAAACGCTGAAAGAGCTTGAGGATTTGCAAGGCGTTGTCATTCCCGGCGGTTTTGGGGCGCGCGGCATCGAAGGAAAAATCTCGGCAATACGGTATTGCCGCGAACATAACATTCCGTATCTTGGGCTTTGCTATGGCATGCAGTGCGCCGTGATCGAATACGCCCGCAATGTTTTAGGCCTTGCGGACGCGCATACTACGGAAATCAATGCAGACACGCCCTATCCCGTCATCCATCTGATTCCGGGCCAGGAGGGGAATGTGGAGAATAATCACTATGGCGGAACCATGCGGCTCGGTTCGTATCCATGCAGGCTGACCGACGGAACACGGGTCAGGGCTGCCTATGGTGAGCCGTCAGTGAAAGAACGGCATCGCCATCGCTACGAATTCAACAATGACTACCGCGATCAGCTCGAAAATGCGGGTCTTGTAATCGCCGGGGTGAATCCGGAACAAAATCTGGTTGAGATAGTTGAAATTAAAAATCACCCGTTTTTCGTGGGCGTGCAATTCCATCCCGAATTCCAATCCCGCCCGCTGAAACCGCATCCGCTGTTTCGCGCTTTCATAAATGCCGCAAAAACCAGGTCAGCTGGTTAGAATATCGGCATATCGCCAGCGCGTCATAAAAAATATAGGAACGGTGATTGACTTTATCCTTCTGATTGGATAGGAATACCTGACGATCCTTCAAAAGGAAGAAGTATGAGAAAATCTAAAAATATCGTTGTCATCGGAGGTGGAACCGGAACCTATATGGTTCTGTCAGGCCTCAAACGCCTCAAAGACGTCTGGCTCTCGGCCATTGTCACCATGTCTGACGATGGCGGGCATACCGGTGATTTGCGCGATGATCTGGGCGTCCTGCCGCCGGGCGATTTGCGCCAATGCCTTGTTGCGCTGTCTGACGACCGCGACGATGCGTGGCGTAAACTCTTCTCTTTCCGTTTTGCGGAAGGCAGTGGAAACATGAGCGGCCAGAGCGTCGGCAACATCATCTTGAGCGCGCTTGAAAAAATCTACGGCGATCCATTTCTCGCGCTTGCTACAGCCCACCGCCTGCTTGACGTAAAAGGGCGCGTGATTCCGGTAACGCTTGAGGGTACAACTCTCTGCGCCGAATGCGAAGACGGGACAACCATACGCGGCGAGCATAATATCGATGTTTCGCAAGTGATGCGCGCGCCCATAAAGCGCTGCTACTTTGAAACTTCGCCGCGAATCAACTCCGAAGCGACTGCGGCCATTCAAGATGCTGACGCGGTGGTTATAGGTCCGGGCGATTTCTGGACAAGCATAGCGCCGAACCTCATTGTACCTGAAATACCGCGAGCTCTTCGAGAGCTCCAAGAAAACGGCGGCCGCGTCTTTTTCGTATGCAACCTAGTTACGAAAAGAGGAGAGACTGACGGCTACAAGGCATCGGATTTCCGTAACCGAATCAACGAGTTGATTTCGCCTGCGCATATTGACGTCACGATCGTCAACTCGGCAAAACCTGCGCAAGCGATCCTTGAACGGTACCGAGAGACAGGGGAGTATCCGGTGGAAGACGACTTGCCGCACCGCGATCCTTCAGTGTGCCGGCAATCCCTCATATCTCCGGAAATCGGAGAAGCCGTTTCCGGCGATAAAATACGACGCAGTCTCCTGCGGCACCATGGGGAAACGCTTGCGCAGGCGATTCAGCGCCTCCTGCCGGAGAACTGATCATGGAGATAACGATCTTTTTCGATCTGGACCGAACGCTCTTTGATACTGACCGAATGTATGCTGACATTTGCAAAGATCTGCAAAGCGACGGCTTCTCAAAAGAGGAGATAGACGAGGCTGGGCGTCAGTGCAACCATATCGGCTACACCTTTAAACGACACTTGCGCGCGTTGCAAATTCCGGAGAAAACTGCGAAGAATAAAACCCGGGCATACTATGCCGCTCTGGACAGAGGCTCCTACACCTACCACGATGTCCCTGTCGCAATCAAAAGGTTGTCCGAACGGAATTTGACGCTCGCCCTTCTAACGCACGGATTCCCGCGATTCCATCAGCGGAAATTTGCCTCGCTAGGGTCAGAGCTTTGTGCAAAATTTCAGTTGCAACACTATGTGTGGAAAGGATCCAGTAAAGGCGGCGTCATCAGTCACCATGCGCTCACTAATCCGGAATCGCGCATCCTATTCGTAGATGACCTGCCGAGCAATCTGGAAGCAGCGCATGGCATGCACCCGCGGACTAAATGCTTGCACATTTGGAGATCTGAAGAAGCCGCACGCCCGCCACTGCCTGACTATTGCCTGCGAATACGCACGCTGGAATGGCTGGGAGCGCTTCTGTGAGAAAAAACTGCTGCCCGATGCAACTCTGTATCGGGTTTTTTATTTTCTAAAAAGAGCGGACGCTTATATAAGCAGGGGATAGAGTGTAAATCAAACATCCACTAATTGTCGCAATCGCGACAATTAGTGGATGTTTGAATATAGGAGATAGGAGATATGAAGATTTATAAAAAATTAGAAAAAATTTTTTTTAAATTTTTTTTGTGACATTCACTTATTGTGCCGATCGGCACAATAAGTGAATCTGTGACAGGGGAGAGAGAAGTGGAAAAAGAAAATGAATCTGCGAAGGGGAGGGAGGAGAGAGGGGAAGGGGAAGAAAAAATATCGAGCGTCGCACAATATATGTTATAAGACGCATGGTGAGTTTTCTCAAACTTTTTCTATTTTAACGCACATTCTTGTGACACTATCAACACTCACAAAATGCGCTTTTAGCTGACTCGTGATGATTCGCATAGCAAAAGATCGGCGTTCACGTTCGTCGCATCAGGTTTCAATGTTAGATATTTCCAAAATGTTCCGATCGTCACATTTTGGAAATATAGTATGCGAGGCCTTTCTACTTATACGTCGTCACTACCCATATTCTAACCTCTGCATTCTATATTCTAACCTTAAGGTATCCTAATACCCTTAAAACGCTTACAGCTCAATTTTGAGCCTCGCGAATTTTTAACTCTTCACTTGATAAACACTCTTCCGGGTATTCGCACATCAAGATGCTCTGTAATCTTGCTTTCATCGGGTTTTGTTTTCATGAAAGCATCATAGGACGCGATCTGCGCATCTATTGGGCGTGATAAATCAAAATAGATGTCATATCCTTTTTCACTGACAAAACGCGCCAAACTTGATTCTGGGCTTTCAATTTTCATAAATCTAACCTTAACTCCAGCAACTACCAATGCGTGCGTTACATCCAACCAACGCCTTATCTGTTCGGGTTGCGCGATTTGGAATCCGGCGGTTAAAGGATCAGCAGTCGGCATGACAATTACAGGGGGCTTTAATTCATCGGCAAATTCGCGAGCGGCTATTAATGATTTGGCAACTGATAAGATTAACTCGTCAGGCGTGCCAGTCACCACGCCGGATGTATCAACGCTAATATATTGGTTATTTGAGACCAATATGATACTCCTCTGCCGCTCTTTAATAATGAGTCGTAAAATATTAGGATAAAACTTATCCACAGCCAAATCTTGAACAAATAAGCGCTTTTTTAAATCACTTTGAAATTTTTTTGTATCCAGCATGATCAGGTTTTTTTTATGCCAAGGCCTCCAATGACTCTGATCAAACAAGTTGTCAACCTCACTTAACACCTCTCCCCTGCTTAACAACTGTAACCCATTAATTTCCACTTCGTGGATATCCCAAAATCCGGAAAGCATTAAAAACCACCATCCGCCAACAATAATAAAAGTGACCACTAAAATTATTACCGTGGTATTAACCGCCCGCCTTTCATTATGGCGCTTCAGCTTATCCTCATTCCTGATGACTCTGCTGTATCTCATACTCAAACGACAATGCGCGGTATCAAAGGATTTATCCGCGTCAGAATTTCATACTGTATGGTTCCGCATATTGCCGCAATCTCTTCAGCTGTAACGCGCTCCTGCTTTTGCCGTCCGATGAGTACTACTTCATCTTCAACTGATATTCCTGGGACATCCGTCACATCAGCCATGCACATATTCATACAGACGCGTCCGACAATTTTACAGCGTTGTCCGCGTATCAATACAATCCCGGCGCCGGAAAGCGACCTATCGTATCCGTCCCAATACCCGACTGGCAGGACTGCAATCTTTGATGGCCGCGCAACGCGTTCCACGCATCCATATCCAATAGCCGCCCCTTTTACAACGCGCTTTACCTGCGCGACAATGGTTTTCCATGTGAGCGCAGGATGCAGATCAGGCGTGCGCTTGTTATGTTTTGCAACAGCCAATGTTTCTTTTGACGACCAATGTCCGTAAAGTGATATGCCGACCCTGACAAGATCGAAATGCGTTTCCGGAAACAGCAGAGTCGCTGCACTGCATGCAGTATGCTTCCAGCGCGGCACAATCCCCCCTTTTTTCAATGCTTCAACGGACTTTTTAAATCTCGCTAATTGGGTCTCGGCATAAGAATGGTCTGTAGTATCTTCAATATTCGCATAATGCGTAGAACAACCCTCGATAACAACTCCCGGCGTTTTTTTGAGTGCATTAGCGAGGCGTAAAAGCTCGCTTCCTTCAGTCCCCTGCCTCATTGTCCCTGTCTCGATTTTCAGATGGACGCGCGCGCCGCCATAACGTGCGCAAAGCCGAATAAGCCGCGGATCGCGCAGCGCTTGCGCTGTTTCCATGGCTGATACGACAAATGAAAGCTTGTTTCGGATACAATCCTCCAACCGACTTTGCCTTGTATATCCAAGAACAAGAATCGGCTGCGTAATCCCTTGCTTGCGTAAAACCAGTCCTTCATCAACATTGTCAACTCCAAACCAGTCAACGCTCTTTGAGACAGCCTGCGCCGTCTCTTCCAAACCATGGCCGTAGGCGTTTGATTTTACTACTGCCATGAACTCGGTCTTCAGCCTGATATGCGAACGAATAGCCCGAATGTTCTGCTTCAGGGCTTTTTTTGATACCTCAATCCATGTTTTTGGCTCGGGCGGCATTAGCCGATTTTATCAAATCCGCAGTATGGAACCAATACCTCCGGAATCAGAATGCTGCCGTCCGGTTGTTGGTTATTTTCCAAAATCGCAATCATTGCGCGCGATGTTGCGACGCACGTGCCGTTTAGCGTGTGGACATAGCCTTTCTCGCCGTTTTTGGACGCGAATTTTATATCTGCGCCGCGCGCTTGAAAATCAATGCAATTCGACGCTGACGTGACTTCACCGTAAGCGCCCTTCCCTTCCCCGCGCCCCCACATCCACGCTTCAATATCAAACCGCCTGTAGTCTGATCCGCCAAGATCTCCGGCTGCGCAGTCAACTACGCGATAAGGGATCTGCAATGATGCCCAAAAAGCCTCTTCCAGCCGCAAGAATTCAAGATGCAGTGCTTCGGACTGCTCCGGCAAGGCAAAAGCAAACATTTCAACTTTTGAGAATTGATGCACCCTGTAGAGGCCGTATGACTCGCGGCCGTACGCTCCGGCCTCGGTGCGGAAACAATGGGAAAAAGCGACATACTTCTTTGGTAAACTTTCCGCCGCCAGTGTTTCGCCCATATGGTATCCGAGGATCGGGATTTCAGCCGTTCCGACAAGTGCCAAATCATTGCCTTCAATATAGTAAACCTGCTTCTCCGGACCGCGCGGCAAAAAACCCTTAGCTGTCAAAACTTCCTCTTTTGCCACATCCGGCGTGGTCAGCATTTCAAAACCCTCGCGAACCCAAAAATCAATGGCGTAACGGATCAGCGCCTGATCCAAAATCGCGAGCTTGCCTTTCAAAAAATAAAATTTTGCCCCTGCGACTTTGACGCCGCGCTCGAAATCTATTAGATCGTGCGCTTTTGCCAATTCTACATGGTCCTGCGGGTGTTCAATGGCCGCAATGTCACCGACTTTCTTTAGCTCGGCATTGTCTTCGTCATTTTTGCCAAGCGGTGCATCTTTATGGGTCAAATTGGGAATCGCCATTAATAGCTCGCGCCACTCCGCTTCAATCGCTCCCAGCGATTTCTCACCGGACGCAATTTTTTCTTTCAATTCTTTGCCGCCAGCCATTGCTTTTGTTTTTTCGTCGCCATCAGTAAGCTGCGAAACTTTTGCCGCCACTGAGTTT
>JAHJFW010000033.1 GCA_018824765.1 Patescibacteria group bacterium | reverse complement strand
TCGTAAAGCGCGATCAAATCACGATGGCGCATTGCGCCGGGATTCACCGCATGGAATACGCCTGTGCCGCGCTTCTCAATCACGCCGATAACTGCGGCTACAAGATCCTCCACGATGGTTACGGAGTTTTCAACGTTTATGATTTTCGGATAGTTAACCAGCTTGTCTATAAGATTTCCCGGGTGCGGCCGGTCATCTATGGGCATACGAAGGCGGACAATGGCGACATTTGGCAGCTGTGACAAAACCAGATCCGCCGCATATTTTGTGCGCGTGTACATGGCTGAAGGGTTGGCATAATCTTCCTCTCTCCAACCGGCAGGATCTGGCGACGCTCCATAAAATACACATCCGGTTCCGAGATGCGTGAAATGGATTCCGCGTTCCACGCAAGCCTGCGCGATAATTAGCGGTCCGATGGTATTCGAACGCATGGTTTCGACCTGATGCGTCTCGCACCAATCCACATTCGGCGCGCCTTTTTTTCCGGCGCAATTTAAAACCGCGTCCGGCGCATGAGTATCCAGCGCCGAGCGCACCGCCGCTTCATCAGTAATTTCCACACGCACAGGAACAACCTCGTGCCCTTGCACGCGAAGCGCGTCAACAATTCGCCCGCCGATATATCCGGGACTGAAAACTAGAATCTTCATTCTTCTTCTCGAATTTTTTTGGCAATCTCTGCGCGCTTCTCCGGCGTATTCAACTCGCGCGGATTCTGCCCATGCATGCCAACGCCATGATTGATGGTGGCGTCTATCACATCATCCTCGTTTTTTCCTTTCATCTTCGCGTTGCAATCCAGCCCGAAATCACGGCAGTAAATTACTTTCATACAGCAAAAATTCTAGCAAAAAGGGCGATTTTATGCAATGCTTATGACTAAGGGGGAAAAATTTACAATTATCAATTTTCAATTTCTAATGACTGATAAGGAAAATTTCGAATAACGAAATCCGAATGACATATGTCTGTGCTCCAAAAAACCAAATTTACTCTGTCTGTAGGTATTGATGAGGCCGGGCGCGGTTGCGTTATCGGCCCGATGGTGGTTGCCGTAGTTGCGGCTGACGAGACTGACAGGCGTTGGTTTTGGAAAAACAACGTGCGTGATTCCAAGCTGGTGCCTGCCAAACAAAGGGATACGCTGGCGCAAAAAATAAAAAAACGCTGCTGGTTTCAACTGAAAATCGCTCAACCTTCTGAAATCGATCGTGCTGTCATTGACCGCTCACGCACGCTCACAGGCCTGGAGCTGGAACAAATGAGTGAGTGCTTAAAGGATTTCTGCTGCGAATTCCCAGAACGCGAGGTCTGCGCAATTGTTGATGCACCTAGCGTAAACGCGCAGGGTTATCTGGAAAAACTTTTTATGTTAAGCGGCTGGCCTGATATGAACAGCTTGCTAGCCAAGCATCATGCGGATAAACGCGACCGCACTGTAGCCGCCGCTTCAATCCTAGCAAAGAGCGAACGCGAAAGATTGTTAGCGCGAATAAAAAAAGATTTGGGAGTGGATTTCGGCACTGGCTATTGCCATGATGAGCGCACGCTCGCGCATCTTCGCACGGCAAAACCAGCCGCACCGCACATCCGCTGGACGTGGAAGACGGCGATAAACCGCAAAAATAAAATATGCCCACCTGTTTAATTGTCATTACAAAAAATATTTAAATACTAGTTCCTGAGCCTGTCGAAGGACTACAACTATTAATTTTGGTAACCCTTCGACTTCGCTCAGGGAATATATTTCTTTCATTTTATTAAGCGGATATTAAATAAAAAGATGTATCCTTCCGATAAATACTAAAATTTATGACACCTCGCGCAATCTTAGTTGATGTTATCCCACCAAAACTCGACAAACATACTGCCGAGCGCAGGCTGTTTGAACTCGAATCGCTGACTGCTACGTTCGGCGGTATTACAGTCGTAAAAATTATACAGAAACGCAGCGTGCCGGATTACCGCACTTACGTCGGTTCGGGCAAGGTTGAGGAAATCATCCAAGCCGCCAAAACGGAAAAAGCGAATTTGGTGATTATCAATAACCTGCTCAAGCCCAAACAAATGTTTTGTCTGGGCGAACTTTTGCGGCCGCATGAAATTTCAGTTTGGGATCGTATCGATCTCATCCTAAAAATTTTCCAAAAACACGCCACCACTGCCGAGGCTAAACTGCAAATAAAACTCGCGGCCGTCCGGCACATGGGGCCGCGCATTTTCGGAATGGGCATGGAAATGATGCAGCAAGCCGGCGGAATCGGAACTCGCGGAATCGGTGAGACGAATACGGAAATCATGAAACGCCACTTAAGCGATCAGGAGCGGCAACTGAAAAAACAGCTTGAGCGTGTAGCACGTTCGCGTGCCGAGCACCGACGGTCGCGCGACCGCCGTGGGCTAAAAACCGTTTCCATCATCGGATACACAAATGCGGGAAAGTCTTCGCTTCTTCGGGCGCTTACGAAAAAAGGAGCTTACGTCGCCGATGAATTATTCGCCACGCTCGATACGCGCATCGGCAGTTTGTGGTTCCCGAATCCAGACGGCGACGGAGGAACAAAGGTCCTGCTTTCAGATACCATCGGCTTTATACAGGATCTGCCCCTAGATCTGATCAGCGCATTCCGTTCAACGCTCGATGAAACCGTTGATGCCGAACTTCTTCTCCATATCATTGACGCCGGAGACGAGCATATCGAGGAAAAAATTCGCGAGGTGGATGCGATTCTAGAGCAGCTCGGCGTCGGTGCAACTCCCCGCCTACATGTTCTCAATAAAATAGACCTTATCTCTCCGGAGCGCTGCGCCGAACTCAAACGCGCATTCGAGGATCGCGATCCAATACTTGTGTCCGCGCAAGAGGGAAAAGGTTTGGACGCCCTCAAACAACGCATCGCCTACGCGCTTTCCGGGTGAAGGACAACCGTCGCCTCCCACATGCCTTCAGGATTTTTCTCCATGGAGACTTCTTGCACGCTCGCCTTCTTGACCGGTGCTTCCATTTTGAGCGCGGATTTTCCGATAAGCACCCCCCGAGCTTCCTTGTCTGTCACCAGATCGAAGCGAACGTCCGTATAAACCTCGCCGTTTTTCTCTGAAAAACCAAGCGCCGTCTTCATTAGTTCATCCAGCAACCCATTGAAATCCGGTGCCCCTATGGAAAATGGCCGCTCGCGCTCCTCCGCATTATCCGCAAAAGTGGGGTGAATGGCCGCGGACATACCTTTTACTACGGCGATCAATAACCCGGCGCGAGTCGAACCCAAGGCCCTGATGCGCAAATCGGCCATGTGCGGAATTATCTCGTATTTTTGCATAATCTTAGCGGGCGTAAAGCCCGATCAATTCAGCCTGCTCCAAGATGTGTCCTTGCATGGCGCTTTCCACTTCAGCTTTGGTTGCACCTGCCGTCAATGACAGCATATCATCCAGCGCATAAAGCTTGAAAAAATACCGATGCTCGCTGTCAGGCGGACAGGGACCTCCATAAACCTGAAAGCCTCTTGTATTCGCGCCAAGGATGCCGGCAGGATTTTGCCCAGCTGGAATTTCACGCGTATCAGGCGGGATATTGAATACAACCCAATGATCCCACACTGAAACTCCGGCGGATGCAGGAACATCCGGATCATCCATCAGCAAGACTAGGCTCTTGGCGTTCGCCGGCACGCCGGAAATAGACAATGGCGGGCTGATACCTTCGCCATCGCATGTGTATTTGGCGGGCATGCTTTGGTTGTGCCTGAAGGCAGGACTGGCAATGTTCATATTTTTGGATATTTCGGCTTGTTGCAAAAATTTAATGATTAAAAAAACGGCTAACGTGCAAGTAACTATTAGCACGACTATTGAAACTTTTTTACTAAAAGCGACCTTACGCTGTCCTTCCATTATTTATAAAATTTGATTATTGAACATGTTCATCACCTTTGGTCGGTCCGGCAGGACTCGAACCTGCAACCAGTCGTGTATAAGACGACGGCTCTACCATTGAGCTACGGACCGGCCGAAGCCGGCGAATTTAAAAATACGAAAATGAGTGTACTTGTTTTTAGTGCGCAGGACAAGAGTTGGCATTATTCCGTTTTTGCTGTAAAAAGACAGTGAGATCGCAATAAAAAAGATTATGCAGCATGAATGGACAGTGGACAACGGATCCAACGGCGAGCGTCTGGACATTTTTTTAGCTGCGCATTTAAGCGGCAAAACGCGAAGTGCCGTTGCAAAATTGCTTAAAAACGGCGCCGGCAAAGTGAACGACAAAACAGCCAGTGTGCACCGTTTTCTGAAAACCGGCGACAGCATTATTTTTGACGATGGCGTTGGAACAAAAAAATCAACCAGCCGTCAAAAAGCGGAAATCAAGGAAGCCTCCGTCTTCAATATCGACATCCTCGAAGAAACCGATGATTGGCTGGTCTTGGATAAACCGTCCGGCTTATTGGTCCATCCGGATTCAACGCATCTTTCAAACACGCTGGTGGATTTTTTGGTTGACCACTATCCGCCACTGCAAAAAATCGGCGAGAACCCTGAAAGGCCCGGCATCATGCACCGCCTAGATAAGGAAGTGAGCGGATTGATGGTAATAGCAAAAACCCAAGCCGCCTATGACGACTTGAAACACCAATTTGCCGAACACTCGGTGGATAAAACTTATCTCGCTTTGGTACATGGAGAAATGGAAAAAGATTTCGGCGAGATAAAATTCCGCATTGCGCGGTCGAAAACAAAAGCCCGCATGGCGGCGCGCCCGGAACATGAAGATGAAGGCAAAGCCGCTTGGACGCATTACGAAACTGTCACGCGATTCCCTGGAGCCACCTTGCTGAAATTAAAAATCTTTTCCGGCCGCACGCACCAGATCAGAGCGCACTTGCTCGCGCTCGGGCATCCGGTAATCGGCGACGCGCTATACTCATTGAGGCAAACCGACCGCAAACTCAAACCCGCGCGCCTCTTACTTCAAGCCATAGAAATGTCTTTTACCGATCCAGCCAGCGGAGAACGCAAAACCTTCTCAATCTCGCCTGATCCGGCTTTTGCGGAAACGGAAAAGTTGCTATCTGGAAGTAATGCGCATACTACGTCGTCCTAAGTCCTACGTCCTACGTCTTCCGAACCTAGATTCTAGATTCCATCATCACTTCTCTCCCCTATGATCATCACAATTTCCGGCGTTCCCGGTTCCGGTAAAACAACCGTGGCAAAAATTCTTGCCGAACGCCTAGGCATGAAATTTTATTCAATGGGCGATCTGCGCGGAAAAATGGCGACGGAACGCGGCCTTACCATTGACGAGCTGAATAAACTCGGGGAGACCGAAGCGTTTACGGATAATGATGTGGATACATATCAAACTAAACTCGGGCAGACGGAGGACAACTTCGTTATCGAGGGACGGCTTTCATGGCACTTCATTCCTCATTCGTTCAAAATCTTTTTGGAATGCGACGAAAAAGAAGCCGCGCGCAGGATTTTTCTCTCCAAAGGTCATTCGAGCGCAGATCGTAAAGATGAACCCTTATACGCCACTATTGAGGAAGCTGCGGAAGTCATCAGGCAAAGGATTACCTCTGACAATCTCCGCTATAATAAATACTACGGCGTCCGTTATCAGGACAAGAAAAATTACGATTTGATCATTGACACGACAAACTTAAAAGGAGCTAAAGCGACAGCTGAAACGATTCTCGAAAAAATGGAGGAATTGGCGGTACTAAAAAAATAATAAAACAGCTCTGGGCAAAAGGCTGGGCAAAAGAGGGGTGGGTTGGTATTATTTTAAAATATGCCAAACACTTTTCATAATAAGAATAAACTTAAACATATGCCCCTCAAGACGCTGACAAAAACAAAAACCTCAACCGCCACCAAAGTAGCGGCCGTAACAGCTGCCATACTCTTATTTATCGCTGCCGGTTATGGGTTTGCGTTTTCATTCCGAAAAATCCAAACAATAAAAACAGTACAAACTCCTCCAACCATCTCCTACAAAACCGAACCTAAGACACCTGTTACAGATCGGCCATACGGTGAAATAAAAAACGTAGCGCAGAATTCGCCAATCTTCACAAATCAACCTCTCGAGGCGGTAAAACCCAACGAAGCTCAAGTTGAAAGGATGCTCTATAGATTCAAGCTAAGCCCTCTACAAAGTCCGGCCAAGTACGGAAAAATTGCATTCAAACAACTCGCTTTTGATGTCAGCATCCCCATCAAAGTAACTCTGGAAAATTTCAGATTTTATATCGAAGATAAAAATGGTGTGGCGGAAGAGATTAAGCAGGTTGGCATTAAAGCACTGGAATATCCGAATGTGAGCCACGCCGTAGATGTCAAACCGCAGAGCGGAAAAGCTGTTTACGGATCAAGCGCAACGGGATACAGGGTATATGTAACTTTTGATCAAGAATTGGAACTACCGACTTTTGGGGGTGTTTATCAATTTCGAGCTAACGTAACATCAGAGAATCCTCCGGCCGGCTCCTATGTTTCAACCTATCTTGTCGCACTCGCGCCCGAGGAAGCTACGGCGAGTACGCCGTATTATACCGAGGATTTTGGCGGCTATATCACTCCTACTACAAACTCAACAATCCTCCGTACGATTGCAGTCGGCGGACTTTACAATATTTATCGCTTTGAACCTCCGACAAATTTTGGCATTGACGCCATGAACGTTGAAAAAAAATACCTGTACCACGTCATGCCTACTATCTGGTCGGATAATTCTTCAGAAAAGCACAATATTGCTCCGGCTTTTAGCGGCGGATCGTCAGATTGGTATCCTCTGGTCATCGGCGGTAGCCCTGAAGACAGATTGCAAAAAATTACAATTAAAATGGGGATTAAATAATCCTGCCGGCTTGTTCGCGCGGATGAATCGAACCCGACATCAGACATCCAGGGCTTACAAAGTGGTGATCGTCCCGGCTCTTGACGATAAGAGTGGTTTTTACTATAGTTCGCGGCAACATTAACAGAACCAAGCTTTCAAGCTCAAAATTTGAATCCACCCAAAAATATGTCCGAAAACAACCACACAGTCATCGCACCTGCCGACATCAAGTCGGGAATGGTATTAAAAATCCACCTGAAAATAAGGGACATAACGCCTAAGGGCGAGGAAAAAGAGCGCGTCCAGATTTTTGAAGGAACGGTTATCAATGTCCGCGGTGTCGGCAATCACCGCACAATGACTGTGCGTAAAATTTCAAACGGCGTTGGCGTTGAAAGAATTTTCCCACTCGTTCTGCCAACTATCAACAAAATAGAATTGATTAAACAATTGAAAGTCCGCCGTAAAGTGCTTGGTTACTT
>JAHJFW010000032.1 GCA_018824765.1 Patescibacteria group bacterium | reverse complement strand
GCAAGAAACGGAATCTCGAGCTTTCCTTCATTTTCAAAGATTTTTGTCGCGAAAATAAGGTCGGGAATATCAATACCCAATTTTGGCGGAGTGACGACATAAGCCTCGGCCGGCGCCGCTATGGTTGGAGTTTCGCTTTTATAAAGCTTTTCATCAACGGGGTCCTTGCTACAGAGGCCTCCTTTGTTGATTGCTTGGCACTGCGTATCGTTTTGTGATTCCGTGCAATTTATCAAGTTTTCGACATCCGTATTTGACGCTTTTGTAACCATTTCGCCGCAATTTTCCTTTTCGGTTTTTACGCAAACCACGGCCTTGGGATTTTCAGGCGGGTTGCATTGGCAGCAGGTCTGCGCAGAAGCTACGGGAATCGCAAAAAGCAATGCGGCCCAGACCGAAAACAGGGAGCATGAAAATGTTCGTCTGAATTTTCTTGTTTTTAATGAATTAGGCATAAACTTTCAAGAAACAATCGAACCTGTTTCATTCGCCTCCGGAGACGCCTCCGCCTCCTCCGGAAACTCCACCTGAACCCGAACCGCTTTCGCTGGCGGAAACGCCTCCACTGCCGCCAGAGACACCCGAAGTAGCCGGAGGCGGGGGAGCGGCGCTTTTTTTGGCTTTGACACAGCCAGCATAGAAATCCTGTTTTTTCTTAATCAAATCGCCTCTGCAGGTGCAGTTTTTGACGCAGAATCCGCCCCATCCCATAAAAAAGTCGCACGGTTTTTCAGCTCCAGCGGCCTTCATATTTTTCAAGCTGTATACCAATAGTTGTGCTTGCCCTTCAAGCGTTAGCAAAATTGGAACCGTCCAGCATTTGCCGAACTTCGGTAATCCGTGAGATGAAGTTTGGGTTTTACAGCCTCCGGTGGGGGGGATTGTAAGCTGGGTCAGTCCAACCCCATGTGAAAAACGCCAGTCCAAGCCGTAGTCCGGCGGTTCAGTCGTGATTGTGTCATCATTAAGAATATTTTTGTTGTCTGTGACTGCTTTCCGGCACTGTTCGGTTTGATTTTCCATGCCTTTGCATTTAAAGAGTATCTGCTGGTCAGCTTCGCTGAAAGTTGGGTTTTTGGAGATTTTTAAGCATTGCGCCTTAAGCTCCTTGTCAGTGCCGCATTCCGCAGGCAATGCGGTCGGCAATTCGAATTTTTTCTCTTTATAAGTGATTTTGCTGCGCAAAAAATCCAAGCGGGCTTGGACTTCAATCAGTCCAACATCTTCATCATGGCCGATGGCATTGTTATTACCTTTGCTTTCAACCATAAAAATACTTTTCACGATGCATTCATCCTCAATGCCGGCCAAATCTGAAATGACGTGCGCCAGCTGGTCAGCGGCTTCGCCGACAAAAGAATTTTTTTCCGAAAAAGGGTTGTCCGGATACATGCGCGTTGTAGGGCCTGTGCCGGCAGTCACTTCTTTTAAACGCTCGACGATCTCCGGATCAGGCTTGAATTCACCCATAGCGACTTGTTGCAGGCCCTGATAAGTAGCATCGGAAATTTTATAGTATTTCGGCGTGATCGTTTCAATTTGCAATACAGCCGGTTTGATTGTGGCGGGATTAATAGTTTCTAGAATCGTATAGGCGCCAAGGACAAGCGCCAAACCGATAACCGCATCAATCATTATGGCTTTGCCGCTTGAGATTTGAATGCCGGTGGCGCCCAAGATATAAAGAAAGCCGCCATAGACCAGCATAATCGCGGCCGCAGTAACTGAAATACCGATAAGATAGTTTTGCACGCCCGCAATGTATTGTGCGAGCCATGGAACATTCATGACTGCTTTGGTGGCGACCGCCGGTGAAAGTGTTAAAAAGGGGATGTCCACGCCCAGTTTTGGCGGAGACACGGTTGTTTCAATAGCCCCGACTGTCTTTTGAGGCGCTTGTTGGGCTGCGCTCGCGCTTATTTTTTTATATAAGCTCTCGCTCACAGGCTCTTCCTTGCATACGCCTTTGGTTATTTTTTGGCATTGCGCGGGTTCAAGAGGTTTAATGCAGTTGAGTTTTTTTACATCAGCATTGCCGGTATTGGCTGTCAGTGACGAACAATCCGTGTCAGCGGTTTCCACCTGGATGCAAATCGTTGACTCCGGGGCATCAGACGCCGTGCATTTGCAACACAACGCCAAAGCCTCCAGCGGCGAGAACATCAGAGACATAAAAGCCACACCGAAAACCGCGGCCGCAAATCGCATTTGGCGTCTGCAGGAAGATGTTTTAGCGCAATTGTTGGTCAGCATTGGCAAAGTTAGAATATCAAATCATCGCATCGAACTAAAGGACTGCTAAAATCATTGGTTTGGCTGGCATTGCAACTCATCTCTTCCTTTCACTTTTACTTTTACGCATGAAGAGCCGGCGGCGCAATGCTCATCGTTAAGACATCTTAAACCGTCGGTTTTGACCGAGTGGCAGATGTTGGCATAATTGCATTTGTTTTTGGGGTACTCATAGTATGAATCTTTTTGGGTGCAAGAGCAGGCCTCGCCTTTTCTGCAGTCGGCTTTTGATCCGCATTTTTCATAATCGAAAGGCCGCCAAACAAAGACCATGCCTTTTTTCGGGTCGTATCGTTTAT
>JAHJFW010000031.1 GCA_018824765.1 Patescibacteria group bacterium | reverse complement strand
TTAGAGCAGTTCCAACCACCTCTTTGCCAACGCGCTTCCGTCGTCAACTTTGATGACAGAATGCCCCGCATCTACAAGACGTCGCAGTTGGACTTCGCTATTTAACAACGAGGCGATCTTATCAATCAGCCGGTCTTCAAACCCTTCAACCTGCCGAACGATCACAAACCCAGTCTTATCCGCATTCGATTCCTGGTGGCTCTGCGGAATCGGAATTAGAATCGCGGGTTTTTTCAGAGCGATCAAATCCGTAATCGCGCCCATACCAGCACGCGAAACAACAAGATCAGCCGCGGCATATGCATTCAACATCTGCTCTTCATCGAAAAATTCGCGCCTGACATAGCCGTCGGCTTTTTGTTCTGAACCCATCTTGCCTTTACCGGTTAAATGAATAACTTGCGCAAGTTTTAAAATCTTTTCCAAGTGATGATCAACGGCATTGTTCAATGCTACCGCGCCAGTTCCTCCACCGACCAAGAAGACAATGGGCGCATCAACCTCAAGCCCGAAAAAATGAGCAGCCTCGGTTTTACTCGGGATAGAAGCGCCGGCAAACCTGCTGGGCGTTGCTATCTGTTCGCTGATAATGCCTGCGAACGGCTGAACATCATATTTGAATGAAGTGGAAACCAAGCGGCACATGCTTGCCACGGCTTTGTTGGCTAAACCGGCTTCAGCGTCAAGCTGATGGATGGCGCATGGAATTTTCATGGCTTTTGCCGCGCGCATAACCGGCACGCTGCTGAATCCGCCGACAGACACGACCAAAGAAGGCCTGATTTTTTTAACAAGCTTTTCAGCAGCTAAACGCGCACGAAAATAGTCCAGCGGCCAGCTTAAAAGTTTAAAACTCAAATAACGAGGAATTTTTGCCTCCTGAATCGCAAAAAAAACCACGCCTTCGGCTTCAACCAGCGTCTTTTCAGGACCTGAAGAAGTTCCAATCCATACAAAATCCAAGTCATTGCACCGCTCCTTCATCCGCCTTAAAACAGCCAGCAAGGGTGTTACCGGCCCCAAAGTACCGCCGCCTACGAACAAAATGGTTTGTTTCATACTCTACTGCTTGAATTACGCGAAATCGAAACCAAGATTCCGCAGCCGATAGCCAAAGCTATCATAGCCGAACTGCCGTAACTTACAAATGGTAAAGTCACGCCGGTAATCGGAAGCAATCCTATCATTGAGGCAATATTCAAAAACGCTTGCAAGGCAATCCAACTGCCAATGCCTACGGCCAAGAATGAACCGAAGTCGTCAGGCGCAGCTCTTGCAACCTTAAAACAACGCCATGCTAAAGCCGAAATCGCAAAAATAAAAAGCACGGCCACAATATATCCCATCTCTTCCGCCATAACCGCAAAAATCGAATCACCTGCGACTTCAGGGAGATAAAGATATTTTTGCCTTGAATGCCCGTAGCCCAAACCGAAAATTCCGCCTGATCCAATGGCTAAAAAAGCCTGGTTAATATGATAGCCGATGCCCTGCGGGTCAAGTTCGGGATGTAAAAAGGTCATAAACCGAGCTGCACGGTAAGGCGTCAGTTTAACCAAGAGGGAGACCAAACCCACTCCGGCTGCACCCAAAAGCACAAACCATATGACAGGCGCGCCCGCTGAGAAATACACCAGCAAAGAGGCTCCGGCAATAACCATCATGGATCCAGTATTCGGCTGTTTGATCAATAAAAACATCACTGCCCCCAAAGCAAGCAAAAACGGCACCAAACCGCCTTCAACGGTTCGCGCTTCGCGTTCGTGTCGCGCGGCAAGCCAAGCAGACAGGTAAACCAAAAATGTTATTTTCACGAATTCCGACGGCTGAAAACTGATCAAGCCGAAAGTAACCCATCGCGAGGAGCCGCCGACGTTAACGCCCAATCCCGGGATATAAACCAAAATCAGCAACGCAATGCTGGTTAAAAGCGCTGGCACGGCCAGTTTGCGCAAAATCCGATAATCGAAAAAAGAAAAAAACAGGAAAAGAAAAAAACCTGGGATCACACCGAATAAAAGCTGGTGCTTAAAAAAATACAAGCTGTCACCGAACTTTTGATACCCCAATGGGCCGCTTGCTGACATGAGGATTATCAAACCGAATGCCACAATGCCTGAAAGCAATATAAGAAAAGTGCGATCAGCCTTGGCGAACAGCTTCATAATGCGCGATCCATAGTTAAGGCGAATCCTACGCCCGATCAATCAGGGCCAGCACAGCTCCGATCCAAGCCGCGACAAATGAGACGACCCAGAACCTCATCACGATTTTCGGCTCGCCCCAACCAATGGCTTCAAGATGATGGTGCAAGGGCGAACTTTGGAACAACTTCTTCCCGTGCCGCAATTTCTTTGATGCAATTTGCAGCAGTACCGACCCGGATTCGACAACGAACGGCAGGCCGATCAGCGGCAAAAGCAGTGGCTGGTTGGTGAGCATGGCTACCACACCGAGCGCTGTGCCGAGCGACATTGCGCCTGTATCGCCCATAAAAAATGCCGCTGGATTGACATTGTGCCAGACAAAAGCCAATAAAGCGCCGAAAATCGCCGCGCAAAAAGCAGCTAAATCAATCTTTCCTTGAGAAAATGCTATGGCTCCGTAGGCGCCGAAAGAAGCCAAAAGCGCGCCGCCAGCCAATCCATCCAAACCGTCCGTTTCATTGACTGAAAAACTCGTGGAAACAATCACCAGAACGAAAAACGGCACATACCAGAGTCCTAAAGCTAAATCCCCGTAAAAAGGAATGTGCACCGTGTCCCAATCCAGCTTGGTGAAAAACCACCACGCAGCAATCAAGGCTATCAGGCTATAAGAGAGAAGGCGGTAACGGACCCTGATTCCACCGCCTTTCGGCCCGATTTTTCTGACATTCAAATAGTCATCCAGCAAACCGACGGCCGCAGCCGCTAAAAACGCGCCCAAAGGAAGGTAAGTCTGGCTGCGCGATAAAAAATTCAGCCTGCAGGCAAAATCCAAATTAAACCAATTACAGCCGCAAAACAGCAAAAAAACCACGATTATTATCGTTGCCCAGATTAAAATCCCTCCCATGGTCGGCGTGCCGGCTTTGGCCGCGTGCAATTTCGCCATTACCGGCGCTGATTCGGCATCGCGGATACTTTTTCCCATCTTGTGCTTTTTCAGCCAGCGGACCAGACTCGGAGTCAATGAAACTGCAACGATAAAGCAAATCATTGCAACGAACAGAATTTTTACTATTCCATCGATGGTGTAATTCATATTGCCGACTTTGTTATTTTTTATTCAGGATTAATTTTTATTTGTTATGTGTTTACCAAGATGATAAAAAAGCTGCCGACTGCCCACAGTGCCGTTGAGATAAAGGCGATGGCCAACAGAGCACGGCTAGCCAGAGGGTCGCGCCTGAAATTACCGAGAGCAAACAGCAAATCAAAGATAATGAGCAAAAACATGACGGCAGGCAGTGTAAAAATCCACGGCCATTTCCGTACGTCGTCAATCCCAAGATATATGTTGTAATGGATGATTGCAACACCGGATCGGAGTACTGCCGGCAACAGCCTGTATAAAAAAAATGACGCGGCAGACACAAACAGAACGACCGTGCTAACGGCCGTCCAGCGAACAAAATTATCCTGCGTCGCTCTTTGCGCTGAAAATTTCCATTCCGCCCACCTCATGGATAGTATCTTACTTTTTTTTCCACTTGCTGAAAAGGGCTGTTTGGAATTAGAATCTAGAATCTGGAATCTAGGTTAGGGAAGACCCAGGACGTAGGACTTAGGACCTGGGACTTTGCACTGAGAACTTAGCACTGAAAACTTTATCCCCCTATTCCACTCCTACCACCTCGCTGATTTCCGGGATCAATTGCATCAATGTTTCCCCAATGCAGGCTTTAAGTGTTAAGTCGGCCATTGGACAACCAACGCACGCCCCTTTCAAACGGACGCTGACTTTGCCGGTTTCAAGATCAACATCAACCAATTCAACATCACCGGAATGCGCAATCAATCCTTCCCGCAAAGTATCTAAAATTTTTTCAATCTCTTTTATAAACTCTTCTTTCGTTTGCTCGGACATATTTCTATCCCGGCCTTACTTTATAGGCTTTATAGACTTTCGACTTTTTAAATTCTTCATTACCCTACCCCCATTATGACCGACTTGACAAGAAACACAAAAACTCTTATTCTTCCGCCATTCGAAAAACTCCACTAATCTATAAAATATGGCACATAAAAAGGCTGGCGGCTCTACAAGTTATGGCAGAGATTCACAGGGTCAACGACTTGGCACCAAACTCTACGGCGGTGAATACGCCAATTCAGGCGCGATAATCGTGCGTCAACGCGGTTCGAAAATCCGTGCAGGAAAAAATGTCCGCATGGGCTCGGATGACACGCTTTACGCGGCTGTGGCAGGAATCGTAAAATTCACACAGAAAAAAATCAGGCGCTACACAGGCAAACTCAAAAAGGCAAAGTTCGTAAATATTGAGCCGATAAAAGCAGAAAAAATCCTCGAATAACCGGGGATTTTTAAAATGTGGATCCAATATTCGGGTGTTGGACATCCGAATTAATTTCGGCTTGTCAGTTCCAATGCCTTGCCGAGCAAACGGTCCAAATTCCTGTAGCCGGAGATTTGGACGGCTTTACTGGCCGAAAACCACTCGGCATGAATAATACCTTCCGTGCCCGGCAATTTTTCTTGCGCTTCAGCCGGAGCTTCAAATAGAAACAAAATCACGGTTTTGTCGATAACTGTTTTTCCTCGCTTGAAGCGAAAGCCTGTCCTGCCGAGCGGAGTAATGAAACGAAGGCCTGTCAAACCGGTCTCCTCCCTTATTTCCCTGATTGCAGTTTCGGCCAATGTTTCTCCCAACTCTTTATGCCCCTTTGGGAACGTCCATTTACCGAAAGGATCTCGTATGAAAAAAAATTCCACCTCGCCGTTTCTTTTGCGATAAATAATACCGCCGGCTGATAATTCGGTTTTAAATCTCCTTCCTTTAATTCGACGTCTGCGTTTTCTCGGCGCTTGTTGCGGCTCCGAGAAGTTCAAGGGCTTTGTCGAGTTGTGGGTCTTTTCCTGCATTGTAGTCGTCTTCAGTGCGATCAACATCGAAATCCGGTTCAATGCCGATCTCGTTGATAAAGCGCTCTTTCGGCGTCAGCCAATCAGCAACAGTAACTTTGAGCGCGGTTCCGTCCTTAAGCTCGCTGTAGTCCTGAACAGAACCTTTGCCAAAAGTTTTTTTGCCGACAAGTTTGGCTTTTCCATAATCCTGCAAGGCTCCTGCAACTATTTCAGAAGCTGAAGCCGAACCGCCGTTCACCAAAATAACAGTCGGCATATCTTTAAGGCGGCTCTTGCCTGTGCCATGGTACTCGTCAACAATTTCCCCTTTGCGCCTTTCCTTCACAACCACTGCATCGCCGACCCATTCGCCGGCTACGGCGGTTGCGCGGTCCAAGAAGCCACCGGGATTGTTGCGGACGTCTATAATTACGCCTTTTACGTCTTTTGATAAAACCAGATCCGCAGCCTTTGCAAATTCTTCAGTCGTATCGGCATTGAAATGGCTTATCTCAATCAAGGCGATATTTCCGTCTAAAAACT
>JAHJFW010000030.1 GCA_018824765.1 Patescibacteria group bacterium | reverse complement strand
TTATGAAATTTCAGATAACCGCAACGCGAAAAATCGTCAAATTATGATTCTTTCGTTGTTTCACGACCGTCGGAATTGGCTCAATCTTGGGCAAATCTGCGACGAGAGTGAATTAACTTAAGAATAGGATACCAGAGAATGTGCAGTCTGTCAATAGATTTTTGACAAACGTGCGTAAATTGGGCATGATTTTGCAACACTGTGCAGAGAAATTTAAGAGGGCGAGTGGGCTGAAAGCGACTGAGCTTTCGGCGGGCGCAAAAAGCGCCCCGGGCCGCCGCGAGCATCTGCTTTTTGCTCGAGGCTGTGCCGAGAAATTTAAGAGGGCGAGTGGCGGAATTGGTAGACGCACTGGCTTCAGGAGCCAGCGATCGTAAGATTATGAGAGTTCGAGTCTCTCCTCGCCCACCATTATCAAAAAAAGCCCGATCGGGCTTTTTTTGATAATTGTCAGATCGTAAAGATTTTACCTCCATCTCCAACCCGTTTTTACATACCAGTTCATAAGGTCGTTGAATCGGTCGGAGGGTTGGCTGATAATCGGAGTCTCGTTTACACCTTTGATTTTATTTGCAACGACGTAACGCGATGACGGCCGCACTAAGAAAATTGCCGGAATGGATTTCTCAATTATTTTTGACAAGTTTTCCCGTGCTGTCTGCAAATCCGCCGTATTGGTTGCGGCGCGCGTTGCATCGAGTGTGGCGTCCACATCGCGATCGGCCAAGCCCGAAATGTTCAAACCGCGGTCAGCCACCTGCCCGCTCCACCAAAAAGGAAAGAGGTCCTGCTCCGAATTCAGCAAGACATTGGTTAAGATGACATCGGATGTGCGTTCACGCGTCGCGAGGCGCAAGAGTTCGGTCTGGTCCAGTTGCTGGACGTTTATTTTCACGCCTAAAAGAGACCATCGCCTTTTTAAATACTCTGCCGTAGCCGCCAATTCAGTCTGGTCGGACGTGATCATGGTCAGGCTTAATTCAGTCGAGCTGGCGTTGGCGATCAGTTTTGTCGAAGTAGAATCCTTTGTAAAAATGCGGACATTGCCGTTTTCCGGCAAGCGCCAGCCCGCAGCATCAAGGAGTTCACGCGCTTTTTCAATGTCCATGACTGTTGTGCTAGCTTCAGTGAAAGGGTATGGATCGCTGACCGGTACGGCGTGTTCGCGCCAACTTGAAACGACCTGATCGCGTTCGATTACTCCGGCTAAGGCCGTGCGCACTTTATCGTCGGAAAAAACCGGCTTTTTTAGGTTGAAAAAAGCCACGGTCTCTTGCGGCAAACCAAGCTGGATAAAGTGCCAGCGCGACAAGGAATTTTTTTGCTCATCGGAAATATTGGCGAATGCCAAGGCATCGACCAACTCGCCTTTTAATGCGTCCTCGGCTTGTTTCCTGTCCGGATAAAATTGGAAGATGACGGTCTTGATGAACGGCTTGTTGCCGTAAAATTTTTCAAATCGTTCGAGCGTGAACGAGCGGATAATGCCGCGGCTGTCGCGCATAAACGATTTAAAGCGATAAGGGCCGGATCCGATCGGCTTAAGGTTCGAATCAGCCAATCGCGCGTTTTCAGGCAAGATTTCCTGCCAGATATTGGAGGGTAAAATACCAACCGTCAGGGCGGTTAAAAATGACAAATCCGCATGGTCAAGATCGAACTGGACGGTAGTATCGTTTATGGCCGTGGTTTTTACGCCGCGAAAACGCGGTTCCAGCGGCGAAGTACGGCTGATATTTTGGATTGAATCAATGGTGAATTGCACGTCATAAGCCGTTATGGGATCACCGTTATGAAATTGTGCTCCTGGACGCAAAGTGACCGTTAATTTTTTTCCATCAGGCGACCATTCGTAGCGCTCCGCCAAATCTGGTTCCGGCTCCATACCGTTCATCCTGAAAAGTCCGGAAAAAATCAGCGATGAAATATCGCGGTCAACGCTATTTGAGGGCGCATCCAGTGGATTGAGATAGCGCGGTTCGCCGATCAGCGCTTCTTTGACGGAGTCGCCGGCCACTGGCACCAGCACCATTCTTTGCCGAATCAAAAACATGAGGGATATGGATCCACTGAGTAGGAATAAAAACAGGGCGGCCAGCGTGAAGCGTTTTTCAACCTTTCCGAGCAAACGTGAAACATAGCGGAGCTGTCGAAACTTCGGGATTTTCCGCGGATGGGTTACATGCAAAATCAGCTTATGGTCGTGTCCGATTTCAGGACGGACCTCATCAGACGCGCCAGCCGAAGGCAACCAAAAGAATATGCGTTTGGCCAGTGCGGATATGCGGGCAAATATTGGTTTCATGTGGATATAAAGTCCTAGATCCTACGTCCTAGGTCCTAGGTCCTGACCTGATTCAAGTTTGCCAAACCTAGATTCCAGATACTAGATTCTAGATTCCTTTTATTTCTAGGCGAGCAAGACGTTCAAAACCGCGGTTATGAAGAAGAGGATCGCCAGAGCGATAGTTACGTAAAATAGCCCTTTTTCCAGTCCGCGCTTGGTTCGGAAGACATTGCCCTCGCCTCCGAAAGCCGCGCCAAGACCGGTACCGCGCTGTTGCAGTAGAATAGCTGTGGTCAGCAGGATTGACAGGAGTATTTGTATAATTGGCAGTATAAGTTGGCGCATAGTGTGATGAAGAAAGTATCGC
>JAHJFW010000029.1 GCA_018824765.1 Patescibacteria group bacterium | reverse complement strand
GAAGTATAAGCACATGGAACCAACCCCCGCCGTTTTATAATTTATTCTTCTATCCCCTCACCTCCGCCTTGAATTTTTCTTTCAACGCCAGCACCGCATTTTCCATTGCCGAGTCGACTTCCTTGCTTTCCAGCGTCTTTTCAGGAGAAGAAAACTCGAGATGCATAGCCACCGACTTTTTTCCGTCCGGAAGATTCTTGCCGCTATAAGTGTCAAACCATTCGACAGTTTTTATCAGACCGTCCGCTTTTTTCATCGCCTCCGCCATATCGTCAAACTCGACATGGCTGTCAACGATAACCGCCAGATCTCGCTTGGCCGGAGGAAACAGCGGCACCGGCACATAACGCTTTTTCAACACCGCGTGCCGAACCACGCTCAGAAGCGGCATATCCACCAATGCGACACGTTGTTCAAGCTTGAAATTCGCCGCGATTTTAGGCGATACCTCCCCGACGGTCGCGACCAATCCGCCATCTACAAAAGCCTGAACGGTCCGGCCGGGATGCCAAAACTCATCATTCGCCAAACGCCGCCAACTCACCTTCTCGATTCCCATTTCGTGCAACAAATGTTCCACATATCCTTTGGCAACCTTCCAACTGTCCCCCATTCCCATAAACAGCGCGCCCAGCTCGGAACGTTCATCCGGCAGATCCTTCCATCTTTTATCTTTCGGACCTGTCCCACTAAGCCTTGACGTAGGGGGATAATACACATTAGCGATCTCAAATAATCGCAACACGGGCTCGCGTTCGCGATTTTCAGAAGCGGTCTGCAAAAGCGACGGCAAAAGCGTGGTGCGCATCACTGCTAAATCCTCGCTTAACGGATTCAACACGTGAAGCATTCCCGCTGAATCATAGCCCGCTTTGTCCAGTAAATCTTTTGAAACAAATGAGTACGAATATGTTTCAATGCATCCCGCGCCTTTTGAAATCTCGCGCAGACGGTCTTCCCAAAGAAGAAGCGACGCAAGCGGCCGCGTTGCAAGACCGAACGGAATTATCGCGGGTATTTTCCCGTATCCATAAACGCGGGCGATCTCTTCCACCAAATCGCGTCCTGATTCGATATCATGGTCGCGCCACCATGGGACAGCCGCTTTCATCATCTTCCCTTTGGTTGAAACCTCAAAACCGAGACGGCGCAAAATATCCACCATGGTTTTTTGCGGCAGATTCACGCCAATGAGCGAATTCACCTCATCAACCGTGATGCTGAAAACTGCCGGCTTTGTTTTTTCCGCGCGCGCATCAGACGGCGCGCCCGCGAGTTTTCCTCCGGCCAATTCCAACACCAATTCAACAGCGCGCGCCAAGGCAAACGGCGGGGCTTCGGGCGACAATCCTTTTTCAAACCGCAACTGCGAGTCGCTCTGGATATTCAAACGACGCGATGTCCGCCGCACAGAGACCGGATCAAATGTCGCGGCTTCCAAAATAATAGAAGCTGTTTTTCCCGTCACGCCGGTTTTTTCACCGCCCATGATACCGGCAATTGCGACCGGTTCTTTCGCGTCCGCAATCACGAGCGCCTCATCATCCAATGCGTATTCTTTTCCATCCAACGCCAAAATCTTCTCATTACGTCGCGCCAAACGGACATCAATGCCGCCATCCAGCGCATCCGCGTCAAAGGCGTGCATGGGTTGCGCCAATTCCAATAAAATAAAATTCGTAATATCAACGATGTTATTTATCGGATGCAAACCCGCTGACAGCAACCGGCGCTTCAGCCACCACGGCGACGACTCGACTTTCACGCCGTCAATCCGTGCCGCCATATACCGCGGACAAAGTTTTTTGACCGATATTTTAATTGGAAATTGGAAATTGGAAATTGGAAATTTTTTGCCGCTTACGGGTTTCCATAAAAATTTCTTGTTCAAAATCGCCGCAGCCTCGCGCGCCAATCCGACCATACCCATGGCATCAACGCGGTTTGAAGTAACTTCTATATCCATAACAACGTCATCAGACAAGCCCAGCAAATCCGCCAGCGGAATTCCGGGTTTCAAAACCAGCGCCGAATCTGAAGCGTTGAGCGCTGATCCCAAATCCAAAATTTCCCGCTCCGCATGCGGAAAGGCAGCGCCCAGTCCTATTTCATCAGCCGCGCAAATCATTCCCGCGCTTTTCACGCCGCGAATCTCCGTGGGTTCGAGCATTACCGGCTCCCCCTGCCCGTGCCAACGCACGCGCGCACTTGCAAGCGCGACAGCGACCCATTGCCCTTTTTTGATATTCGATCCTCCGCAAACGATTTTTAAAAATCCCGAGCGCCGAGTGCCGAGTGCCGAGTGTTTCTTGGACTTAGAACTAAGAACCTGAGAACTTTTTTCCCCGACATCGACCTCAACAAGACGAAGCTTATCCGCGTTCGGATGCGGCTTGATTTCAACAATGCGCCCGACGACGATCTTTTCCAATTCTTCGCCTTGCGGAAATATTTTTTCTACTGCCGGACCGGATAAAGACATCTCGCGCGCTAATTCTTCCGGCGTAACTTTTTTCAAGTCAACATATTCAGAGAGCCAATCGTAAGAGACAAGAGAGTTCATATTTTTATGTATTAAAACTGTTTCAGGAAACGAACATCCTGTTTATACAAGATGCGTATGTCGTCGATCTGCATTCCCTCTTTCATCATATACGTCCGCTCCACGCCCCAGCCGAATGCAAAACCGGAATATTTTTTCGGATCAACACCGCCCGCCTTCAAAACATTAGGATGAACCATTCCCGCGCCACCTATCTCCAACCAACCCCGCTTGCACACGCGGCATTTTTGTTTGTCCGCACCAAATCCCGTGCCATTGCAAACTCCGCACGAAACATCAATTTCAAACGACGGCTCGGTAAAACGAAAATGATGCGGCCGCAGGCGCGTCTTTCTCTCCGGCCCGAAAAACGCCTTGGCAAAATATTCGAGCGCCCCGCGCAAATGCGTAATTGCCACGCCTTTATCAACATACAGCCCTTCGAATTGATGGAACATGGGCACGTGCGTGGCATCGCTCTGCCGGCGATAACATTTTGCGATATTTATCATCCTGACCGGCATTTCGCCGCGCTCCAACTCTCGCACTTGCGCATTGGATGTATGCGGGGTGAGAACCATTTTCCCTTTTTTCGAAACAGGCGCATCCATAAAAAACGTCTCCCACTCGTCGCGCGCCGGATGGTCAGGCGGCATATTTAGAGATTCAAAAGCATAGTAATCCCAGTCAACCTCCGGATAGCGCGTGCGCGTAAATCCGATTTTTTCAAAAATCGCGGAGATTTCGCGGATTGCCACTGTCACAAGATGCAAATGCCCTTCGGGCGGGCGAATCCCCGGTTCAGTAACATCCGCGTGCTCGGCATCAGCCAGCGTTCCAAGCGATGCATCCTGCAATTCCGCTTTTTTTGACGCAATAGCGTGCGAAATGTCCTGCTTGATTAAATTCGCGAGCGCGCCGATTTTCGCGCGCTTTTTCGCATCCAATGCGGCCAACCCTTTCAATACGGCAGTCAACTGGCCCTTCCGGCCCACATACTTGACTTCAATTTCACCAAGCTCGTTGTCTGTTTTAGCCTTAGAAACGGCTTGCTCCATCTCAAGCTTCAATGCATTCAATTGGTCTTGCATATTTTTATTCATAATAGGTTACCAGAAAAGATAGCCCTATGTCATCTTCTGATGATTTGATAAGACCTGAACAAAAACAATCTTGGACACTTACAATCTGATAATCTCCGACAATTCCGCGACTTTTTGGCGCGTAAATTCTTCTGAACGCGACTCCACATTCAATCGCAGCAACGGTTCGGTGTTTGAAGCGCGGACATTAAACCACCAATCGCGCTTGGGATCTTCCGCGTTTTTAAATTCCAGCCTGATGCCGTCTATCTCGATTATTTTTGTCGCAACCGGCGCGTAACTTTCTCTCAAGCGCGCCAAAACCGCCTCTTTATCCCCCACCTCAAAATTTATTTCGCCTGAATGCGCGTAACGCAAGAGCGGCCTGCATGCATCTCTAAGAGACACGCCTTCGCGCGCCAAACGGCGCAAAATATAAAGCAAAGCCAGTTCGCCGGACTCGACAAACCGCAAAGAATGGAAATAATAGTGCATGGAAATCTCGCCGGCAAAAACCGCTCCCTCGAGCCGCATCTGTTTTTTTATGAAAGCGTGGCCGACGCGGCACATTTTTGGACGACCGCCCGCTTCAACAATTGCTTCCGAAACCGTCCAAGACGACCTCACGTCATAAAGCACCAAACCGCCGGGAGCATTTTTCAAAACCTCTTGCGCCAACAAGGCCGTGCCAACATCCCCTGCCACGGGCGAACCGCTGTCATCAATAAAACCCACTCTGTCCGCATCACCGTCAAACGCCATGCCAAAATCGCATTTTTCAGATAACACGCGCGTCCGTAAATCATTCAGGGTTTCGGTTTTTATTGGATTGGCCTCGTGATTGGGAAAAGTGCCGTCCGGTTCAAAATACATCGGAACGACCTTTAACCACGGCAGACGCCACAACAATTCAGGAAGTACGACGCCCTCCATGCCATTACCTGCATCAACTGCGATTTTTATTTCAGGCATTGCAGCGGGCAGAGCCGCCAATTTCAAGATATGATCAACATATCTGCTCAAAGCTTCTTTATCTTCAAACACAGTCCCCCTTTTTTGCGGCTCCGCAAGAACATAATCCTTAAAAAACGTTTCGGCCAATTCTTCCATTCCGCTACCCTGCCCGATCGGGCTGGCATCTCCGCGCACCAATTTAAAACCGTTGTATTTCCCCGGATTATGCGAGGCTGTAACCATCACGCCCATATCCACTCCGCCGTTCGACAAACCCACGGTAACATTGAACAACGGCGTTGAACATAAACCGATGCTAACCACGTCAACGCCGGCGGCAACAAAAGCCTCTATCAAAGCCGCCTCAAGTCCGGCTGAAGTCAAGCGCATATCACGCCCTACAAGCACACGACGAGGCGCAAATTGCCTGACTATTGCCTGTCCGAGGCGCTCTGCAAAAGTTTCGTCCAATTCTTCAGGTGAAAGTCCACGAATATCATAGGCGTGGAATACGTCTTTTGAGCTTGGCTGCATATGGGTTTATGGGGGGAATTTTCAATTTACAATTTAAGAAAATTTGAAAATTGTAAATTGTAAATTGAATATTTGATCCCTCTCCTAAATTGACCTTGGTGGGTTATTTTGCTAGGCTGTCATTGTAAGTTTAATGCACTAATAATGCAATTTTTGCAATAAAACATATGCAAATAGGCTGGATTATTTTAATTGCCGTGGCAGTCGTAGCTTTGTGGGCCGTGGTTGTTTACAACGGACTGATAACTTTAAAAAACCGGACTGATGAAGCTTGGTCGGACATTGACGTCCAACTCAAGCGGCGTTATGACCTGATCCCCAATATAATGGAGACGGTCAAAGGATATGCCAGCCATGAAGCCGGCACGTTCCAAAAAGTGACTGAAGCGCGGACTGCGGCCATGAGCGCCAAAACCGTTGCCGAACATGCACAAGCTGAAAATATGCTATCGCAAACTTTAAAATCCCTGTTTGCCGTAGCTGAAGCATATCCGGAGCTTAAAGCGAACCAAAACTTCCTCCATCTCCAACAGGAGTTGTCTGATACAGAAGATAAAATACAAGCCGCCCGCCGCTTTTACAATGGCAATGTGCGCGATTTCAACACCAAACTGCAAGTCTTCCCGACCAATATGATCGGCAATGCGCTCGGCTTCAAAGCGCGCGACTTCTTCGAAATCGCCGAGGCCGAGAAAGCTGTTCCGGAAGTGAAATTCTGAAACAAATCTCCCAAACATTTTAGAATTTCATCCTGAACGGAGTTAGATGGTTACGGCTCTTCTCTAATTCGCGCGAATTAGAGATTGGTTTCTAAGCCTATTGGGTTAAGAAAATCAGTTCCTGAGTCCGTCGAAGGACTACAATAATTAAAGCATCCCTTCAACTTCACCATTCGATTTTCTCAGGGCAGGCTCATGGACTTGTAAATACCCTTCCAAAACTTGACGGACTTTACAGACTTTATGGACTTTACAGACTCTTCATCCTTCCATGTATTCCCAAATTGATTCCAATCGCCGAAAAAGCTGGCTGCTTATATTTATTTTCATCGGCTTGCTGACAGCTGCCGGTTGGATCTACGGTTATGTCCTGTCTGACGCCGGTCCAAGCGCGCTGATTATCGCCCTGTGCATCTCTTTGGGAATGACGCTCATTTCATGGTATGCGGGCGATAAAATTGCATTATCCACAACCGGAGCCCAGGAACTAACGCAACGCAACCAGTTTCCAACGCTTTGGAATGTCGTTGAAAATCTTGCGATAACCGCCGGCATCCCGAGGCCGCGCATTTACATCATTGAAGATGAATCGCCCAATGCCTTTGCCACGGGCCGCGATCCGGTCCATGCTTCAGTCGCCGTAACCACAGGATTGTTGCGCCGCTTGGAAAAAGTTGAACTTGAAGGAGTTTTGGCGCACGAGTTGGGGCATGTTAAGAATATGGACATCCGTTTGATGATGCTGGTTATTGTTCTGGTTGGGACCCTTACCATCATGGGCGATTACTTTCTTCATTTCGGACTTGGAAGAAGGCGCGACAAGGAGCAGGGCGGGCCAATCATCTTGATTGGCATAGCTTTTATGGTTCTGGCGCCGCTTATCGGCCAGCTCATCAAGCTTGCAATTTCACGCAAACGCGAATATCTTGCCGACGCTTCAGGCGCTCTGCTGACGCGTTATCCGGAGGGCTTGGCGCGCGCTTTGGAAAAAATACGCGATACCGCCATTCCAATGCAGCGCACTTCTTCAGCCACCAACCACCTTTGGATTTCCGAACCGCAGGCGCAGGGAGGTTTTTCGCAAAAAATCAGCGCGCTTTTTTCCACGCATCCACCCATTAACGAACGAATAATAAAATTAAGGCAGATGTAAATGCTTAAGTCCATCAAGTCTATAAAGTATTAAAAAAATAGTTCCTGAGCCTGTCGAAGGACTGCAATAATGCAATACTTCGACAGGCTCAGGGAATAAACTCCATTAACTTTACAGACTCTCGAATTTAATCATTAGTCATTCGGATTTCGTCATTCCTCTTTCCGAACTACATTCTACGATCTACGAACTACGATTTCCAGACTTGATGGACTTGATGGACTTTATAGACTTTATAGACTCTCCCTCCTATGTTCGTCCCAGATTTACTTGACCACTTCACCACGCATCTGAAAGAAGTTTTGCAAAAAGCTTTTGCTTTTACAATGCATAGCGAACGCGGGGTTGTTTTGACCGGCGATCTTGTGGTCGGGCTACTGCAAGAAAAAGGCTCGATCGGCGCTGAAATCCTTTTAAAATCCGGCTATAAACTCGATGATGCGAAAAAAACTTTCGGATATCAAAAAACCGACCAAGGCGATGCGAAAAATTTGGACCTGTCCTTGGACGTGAAACGCATCATTGAAAAATGCGTCCTTACAGCGCATATCAACGAACACAAATACGTCGGCACAGAGCATCTTTTGTCGGCGCTTCTCTATACGGACAACGAAGAACTGACAAAATTTTTTAACAATAAGAACGGGAATCTAAGCTCTTTGCGGGAACAAGTGGCACAAGTGCTCAAATCAACAACGCGTTTTCCGGATTTTACCAACGATTTGCAAGCCGACTTTGACGAACTGGAACGTTCAATGGAATCGCAGGCGGGGATGCTGCCGCGCCATGAACCGAAACGGCACGCAGTCAGCTCGGCGCTCGAAACTTTCGCTCGCGAATTGACCAAACCTGAAACAGCGGACCAGCTCGATCCTGTCATCGGCAGGCAAAGGGAATTGAAGCGGATGATGGAAATACTCTGCCGCCGGACAAAAAACAATCCTGTTTTGCTTGGCGATCCCGGCGTCGGTAAAACCGCGCTGGTCGAAGGTTTGGCGCAACTTATCCTTAGCGGCGACACGCCTGACGCGCTGTATGGCAAACGCATCTTGTTGCTTGATCTGGCAATGACAGTTGCCGGCACAATGTACCGCGGAGAGTTTGAAGCGCGATTAAAACAAGTTGTTGAAGAGGCGCGGCGCGATCCCAATGTAATCTTGTTCATAGACGAAATCCATACGATTGTGGGCGCCGGCTCCACCACTGGCACGCTGGATGCGGCCAACATACTCAAACCGGCGTTGGCGCGCGGCGAAATCCGCTGTATCGGCGCAACCACTTGGTCCGAATACAAGAAGCACATCGAACCTGATGCGGCTTTGGAAAGGCGTTTCCAGCCCATCACCCTTGAAGAGCCGACACCTGAAGCGGCGCTGGAAATGATCAAGGGCTTG